>JALVDE010000201.1 GCA_027009375.1 Gammaproteobacteria bacterium | reverse complement strand
TTGATATACGCTCACATTTTCCGTGCGAAAATGCCTTGAACTGGCACAAAATCTAAACACGCTGAACAGTTACAAAAATTTTAGATTAAAAACAATCAGTGAAAACGCCAGGGTCTGGAGGGTGATGAATCGGTCTGGTAAACACGGATACCTTCACTTTTGTCAGCGGTTTTTTCCAGTTCCAGCAGTTCAAACAGGTCTTCAATCTGTTTTTTGAAGGCATCTTCTTCCTGGGATAGATCACGACCGTTGTCAAAATTACTGTTAATAAACAGCTGAGCCTTGCCGCCAGAGGTATTCTCTGCATCTTCTAACATAGAATCCAGGCTGACATCTACCCCGAATTCAGCAATGGCCTCATCAGCCAGAACAGTGTCTGTTTTATAGTCCTGACTGGTTTTTTCCTCTGGAAAATCCCAGTCTTCAAGGTTAAATGTAGTTTTTTGTCCCATTTAAGGTACCTAAGTAGCATTACTTCTATTAAATACGGCTCATATTATCATGTTTTTACAGTCGAACACCAGAATTTAAGGATATTCTAAATAACAATCCAGGCTTTCAGTAATATTTTAGTTTGTAATGAAATAATTGTATAAAAGTGGCGTAAAAAATCAATTTTTTAATAATATCAGGCTAATCAGAGTCGGATATATTTTGGTTAAAATAAAATATGTTCAGCATGAAAAATTGACATTTATAACGACTCAGTATCCAGATGAGAATTATTATATTAAAAGTATACTCTCGCCCTGTGGACTACTATTTATTTCATGGAATATAAAGTAACATAAAACATTAAATTCAAGCTCGCCATTGTTCTGGTCAAACGCAATGATGTTGATTTGAACCTGATGGATATAAAAATATCCAATTAAGGCCGGTTCTACTGCATTCTATACTTTTATATCACTCTAATGCGGGTTGAAATATGAAAATCAACAAAAGACATATTGTTAAATTATTACTGTTCAGCCTTGTTTTAGTTCCCCTGATTTTAATAGCCAGCCTGTTTCTGGCACCTGTTCAAAAATACCTGTTTCAGACCCAGTTAAATCCCTGGCTTAAAGAGAACCAGGCAGAATATATTCATATCACGCCGTTTTCCATTAAAATTAAGCAGCTGCACCTTAAGTACGATGCTATTGAGGTCAGTATCGGCCACCTGGATACTGAATTCTCCCCGTTTGAATTACTTTCCGGACGTATTAAAATTGATAAATTCATTCTTAACCACACCCTTATTAATGATCAGTCTTTAGCAGGGGAATCCACTGACAGCGGGACGTTTTTATTTCCCGGCCTGTTTCCTTATCTGGATATTGGTTATATTATTGATATTGGCAAGCTCAATATCAACCTTCAGTATCAATCTTCAGCCACCGGTCAGTTATCACTGCAGGCCAGTGCGGCTAATATCAATGAGCAGCACAGCCAGCCGCTTAAAATCCATCTCCTGGCTCCCAACTTAAATAATATACCGGACATAAAGAAAGCCACTTTAAATGCCAGTATTTTTCTGAATCAACACCTTATTAAGCCTATTGATCGACATAACAGCAGCCTTAAACTGCAACTGAAAACCGATGAAGGTGCACAACATGATATCAGTCTGGAACTGGCCATGGAGCAATTACCCCGGCCTAAAATGTGGGCGTCCTACCCTTTTGATAAACGGGGCAATCATTATCTGACTGAAATCCTGCATCCGGAAAAAATCATGCTGGAACTGCGTCATTCACAGGATGACAACCTGCTTTCAGAACTGTTTTTTGATGGTATTTATGATGGTAACGAAGGGGTGATATCCGGAACCCTGGAACTGCTGACAGAAAAAGGCTTTCTTACCCTGTTTAAATCCCTGCAACTGCCGGAAATTGAAAGTGAATTAACGGCACAGTTTAGTTATAACACCCGCACCCTGGATGGTTCTGTACAGTTAAAGGATCAGCTTAAAATTCGTCATTACCTGGAAAACAACCATTCTCTGCCTGATGAGCTGGCCATTGATAATCATCTGAGCATGAAACTGGACGGGGATTTTATGCAGATTGACAGCTTTCTGCTGAATATCCTGAGCCAGGAAAAGGAATATATTAAATTATTAAGCCATAAGCCCCTGAATATTAATTTAAGAAATATTCAGGCTCTGCTGGATCAACAGCAGAGTGATTTATTTACCGTAAGTATTAATCAACTGCCGCTGGAATGGTTTAATGACTTTATACCGGATCACCATTTTCAAAGCGGTTATATTGATACTGATATTAACCTGTCCGTTGCACAGCGGGCACTGCGGCTTAAAACCAGACGGCCTTTTACTTTACACAACCTTACTCTGGTAAAAGACAGGTTATCTTCTGAACCGGAACTGACACTTGTGGATAAGCAGTTTGTGGAAACTGATTTTAATATTCAGATCAGTGATCAGAGCCTGTCGGCCGTACTTGAACATCTGGATTTATACCAGTTAACAGACCGTTCTGCCGGAACAGCTGCTACCGAATCCGCATCTAAAGATAAAAACAGAAAAATAAACAGACAGCTTTCAACCAGTCTTAAACTTAATGTGCAGGCGCCTGTATCCTCAAATTTATTATCTGCACCTTTAAACCTGAATGCCCAGGGTATGATTAATATTAACGAAATTATAAATATCCCCCTGGTTAAACATGCTCTGGATACACAGTTTGAACAACCTCTGGTTAAAAGCCTGCCCAGACAGCTTAAGCTCAACTATCAACTGGCACTGAACGGTCGGGACAAACTATGGACTATAGAAAAGTCTGATATTATTTTAAATGCAAAGAATCACCCTGATATTTTACAGCTTAACAATCTGCAGAATATACAGCTAAAACAGGAACCTGAACAGTTTGTACTGCAGTCAAAAGACAGCTTAATGGCACTTAAGATTAATCACTTTGATTTTAAATGGCTTGAGCCGGTAATCAGACAATATGCCGCACCGTATCAGGTTTCCGGTAAACTGAGCAGATTAAACGCAGTCTTAGGCAGCGAATCCAGAGAGCAATATAATCTGCATATTAAGCAACTTAATTTTTCCAGCCTGGCACTGTCTGATGATCAGCAAACATTATTCAGCCGACTGGCTCTTAACTTTAATGCCAGGGTAAATTATACCCCGGACAAATTAACCGTTAATTACCCGCAACTGTCCATTACCCAATCCGGCAGCAGTCTGCTGAGCAATAAAGGTTCTGTGGTTATCACTCATCTGGATAAAACTGACCCTGGCATTTATTTAAAAGGCAGTCTTAATGGTCATATCCATCAGTTAATGACACTCAGGCTGG
>JALVDE010000200.1 GCA_027009375.1 Gammaproteobacteria bacterium | reverse complement strand
GGCCAGCTGTCTGATCTGGGCGGCACTACCACGCGCACCGGAGTCAGCCATCATGTAAACCGAGTTAAAGGAGGTCTGTTTAATCACATCACCTTTATTTGGAATGGTATCCTTAATATCATCGGGTACGATTTCTTTTAAAGGTTTACCGGACACTGGAGAAGTAGGAACATAATCAATTTCGATTTCATCAAATTCCAGGATTTCCATCATGGCCTTGGCCACTTCCTCATTGGCATGAGACCAGATATCAATCACCTTGTTATAGCGTTCACCATTGGTAACCAGACCGGATTCATACTGTTCCTGAATTTCCTGAACTTCTTTTTCCGCTTTTTCAATAATGGTGTACTTCGCTTCCGGGATCACCATATCGTTGACACCAAAGGAAGCACCGGAACGGGCCGCATAAGAAAAACCGGTGTACATCAGCTGGTCAGCAAAAATAACGGTTTCTTTCAGACCAACTTCACGGTAGCAGGCGTTAATTAAGGCAGAAATAGATTTTTTGGTTAAATCCTTGTTCATTAAATCAAAGCTTAAGCCTGGTGCCAGAATTTTGGATAAAATGGAACGACCTACAGTAGTATCCACCACACGAGAGTGCTCAACCAGTTCACCATTCTCATCTTTCAGATATTCGGTAATACGGGTTTTAACCTTGGCATGCAGTACGGCATTGCCGGTTTCAAAGGCACGCTCCGCTTCCATGGCATCGGCAAACATCATGCCTTCACCTTTAGAGTTGATCAGCTCACGGGTCATATAGTAAAGACCCAGTACCACGTCCTGGGAAGGTACAATAATAGGCTCACCATTGGCCGGTGACAGAATATTATTGGAGGCCATCATCAGGGAACGGGCTTCCAGCTGCGCTTCAATAGACAGTGGAATATGCACGGCCATCTGGTCACCGTCAAAGTCAGCATTAAATGCGGTACAGACCAGCGGATGCAGCTGAATGGCTTTTCCTTCAATCAGCACCGGTTCAAAAGCCTGGATACCCAGACGGTGCAGAGTTGGTGCACGGTTAAGCATAACCGGATGTTCACGAATGACTTCTTCCAGGATATCCCAGACTTCCGGACCTTCCCGTTCCACCATTTTCTTGGCGGCTTTAATGGTGGTTGCCAGGCCGCGTAATTCCAGCTTGCTGAAAATAAAGGGCTTGAACAATTCCAGAGCCATTTTCTTGGGCAGACCGCACTGATGCAGACGCAAAGTCGGGCCAACCACAATAACGGAACGACCGGAGTAATCCACCCGTTTACCCAGCAGGTTCTGACGGAAACGACCCTGCTTACCCTTGATCATATCAGCCAGGGATTTCAGTGGACGCTTGTTGGAACCGGTAATGGCACGACCGCGACGACCGTTATCCAGCAGGGCATCAACGGATTCCTGCAGCATACGCTTTTCATTACGGACAATAATATCCGGTGCATTCAGCTCTAATAAACGCTTCAGACGGTTATTACGGTTAATAACACGGCGATATAAATCGTTCAGATCAGACGTTGCAAAACGACCGCCTTCCAGTGGTACCAGAGGACGCAAATCCGGCGGCAGAACCGGCAGAATGGTCATTACCATCCATTCAGGCAGGTTGTTGGAATCATTAAAGGCTTCCAGCAGCTTCAGGCGTTTGGAAAATTTCTTTAACTTGGTTTCTGATTCGGTACCCGCCATTTCTTCACGGATATGCGCGATTTCCTTGGTGATATTGATGGCTTTCAGCAGTTCACGTACTGCTTCGGCACCCATACGGGCATCAAAATCATCACCGTATTCTTCAATGGCATCCAGGTATTGTTCATCCGATAATATCTGGTTTTTCTCCAGAGTGGTCATGCCGGGGTCAATGACCACAAAGGCTTCAAAATACAGTACCCGCTCAATATCACGCAGAGTCATATCCAGCAGCAGACCCATACGGGAAGGCAGTGATTTTAAATACCAGATATGGGCGACCGGACTGGCCAGCTCAATATGGCCCATACGGTCACGACGAACCTTGGACTGGGTGACTTCCACACCACATTTTTCACAGATAACACCGCGGTGCTTAAGGCGCTTGTATTTACCACACAAGCATTCGTAATCCTTAACGGGGCCGAAGATCTTGGCACAGAACAGGCCGTCTCTTTCCGGCTTGAAAGTACGATAATTAATGGTTTCGGGTTTTTTAACCTCACCGTATGACCAGGATTTAATCTTGGCGGGTGAAGCAAGCCCTATACGGATGGCGTCAAAATCATCGAATTGATTTTGCTGTTTTATGAGATTTAATAAATCTTTCAACTTGGTATCCTCTAGTGATGCGCCATGTGAGGGGGCGTAAATAACGACCCCTCAGAATTTTTGTTTCAGAATGTCTTTAGTCGATTTTGAGCGTTCAGCGTTCAGAAAAAGACTAAAGAGCTTCTGTGTTAGTCGACCTGTTCCAGTTCGATGTCTATGCCGAGGGCACGTATTTCTTTTAGAAGTACGTTAAAGGACTCGGGCATGCCGGCATCGATGCGGTGGTCGCCGTCGACAATGTTTTTGTACATTCTGGTACGGCCGGCTACGTCATCGGATTTAACCGTTAACATTTCCTGCAGGGTGTAGGCTGCGCCATAAGCTTCCAGAGCCCAGACTTCCATTTCCCCAAAGCGCTGACCACCGAACTGAGCCTTACCACCCAACGGCTGCTGGGTTACCAGGCTGTATGGGCCGGTAGAACGGGCGTGCATCTTGTCGTCTACCAGGTGGTTCAGTTTCAGCATGTACATATATCCGACGGTTACCGGACGATCAAACTTGTCACCGGTACGGCCATCGTACAGGGTGGACTGACCGGACTCATCATTACCGCCGAGTTTCAGCAGGCGTTTGATTTCGCTTTCTGCAGCACCGTCAAATACCGGAGTCGCCATAGGCACACCGGCTTTCAGGTTGCCTGCCAGCTCAATGATCTCTGCATCAGTCAGACTGTCGAGATCTTCCTTGGTACCGGCACTCTTGTTATAGACTTCGTCCAGGAAGGCACGTAATTCCTTAACTTTTTCAGCTTCTTCTGCTTTTTTCTGCAGAATATCACCGATTTTCAGTCCAAGGCCGCGCGCTGCCCAGCCCAGGTGTGTTTCAAGAACCTGTCCGACATTCATTCGAGACGGTACACCCAGTGGGTTCAGTACAATATCCACAGTACGGCCGTCTTCCAGGTATGGCATATCTTCAACCGGAACAATGGTGGAAATAACACCCTTGTTACCATGACGTCCTGCCATTTTATCACCGGGCTGAATACGGCGTTTAACGGCCATATAGACC
>JALVDE010000199.1 GCA_027009375.1 Gammaproteobacteria bacterium | reverse complement strand
GGAATTTTAGTTTCAATTTCACCCATGGATTCAAAATGATGTAAAGGCAGATCATCAACTGCACCACCGCTTTGAGGCCCGACAATATTAGGACACCATCTGAATTTAGCAAAACTGTCTGTCAGTTTGGTAGCAAAAGTAAAAGAGGTGTTTCCCCAGAGGTAATCTTCATGGTTATCTGAGACATTTTCCTGATAGTTAAAAACTTTTACTGGATTTTCTTCCGGATCATAAGGAGGACGAAGCAGGAATCTCGGCATGGTCAGCCCAACATAACGTGCATCTTCTGACTCTCTGAAAGCATTCCATTTAGCATATTTTGGCCCTTCAAAGATGGATTTTAAATCTTTAAGATTGGGCAAACCTTCAAAGTCTTCCAGATCAAAGAATTCCGGACCGGCACTGGCAATAAACGGCGCATGAGCCATAGCGGCCACACTGGAGGTATGCTGCATTAGTTTAACATCAGGGGTCGAGGGGGTTAGCTGGTAGTTTGCAATCATTACAGCAACGGGTTCACCACCGAACTGTCCGTATTCTGCTGTATAAACCTGTTTATACAGACCGGACTTGACGACTTCTGGAGCATCTTCAAAGTCATCCAGCAGATCCTCTTTGGAAACACTGAGCATTTCAATTTTAATATTCTCACGGAATTCAGTTCGGTCAATTAATAGCTTAAGACCCCGCCAGGATGACTCCAGACTCTGAAATTCTTCATGATGAAGTACTTCATCCAGCTGCCGGCTCATCTGCTGATCAAGTTCAGCGATCATCTTGTCAACCAGATTTTTATTAACCCGCTCTTCCTTGTTCTGAGGCTTGATTAATTCAGATATAAAAGCACTAACGCCTTTACGTTGTACATCATAGCCTTCATCCGCTGGCTTTAACCTGGTTTGACTGACTATGGAATCAAGTAATGAGGTATTTTCGGATTGTTGCTGTTCTTCAGCAATGGCTTCTGGACTGGCAGACATATAAAGACTCCTTTCTTAAGATAATCGTCCTGAAAACCTGTATATCAGGTTCTGTATTTCAATGTATTCTGTTTTAACCGGCTTCATCAACCTGCAGTTCTGACATTAACTGCTGTTTCTTTTCTGAATCCTGTAATACGGCCTGGATCTCTTTTCTAAAAGCCGGCAGGTTACCTAAAGGCCCTTTAAGTGCAACCAGAGCTTCACGCAGCTCAAGCAACTTATTTAGCTCAGGTATTTGTCTGATTACACTTTCAGGTTCAAAATCACGGATGTTATTAAATTTTAAATTGACAGATAACTCACTGCCTTCTTCATTAGACAGTTTATCATCGACAGTGAAGCTTATATTGAGATCATGTTTACTAAGCACCTCATTAAAGTTATCTTTGTTGATATTAATGGTTTTTCTTTCCTCAACAGGACGATCATCTTCCTGCTGAGTAAAGTCGCCCATTACCATAACTTTAAACGGTAGTTCAACTTCTTCTTTAGCGTCACCGGTACTAGGGGAATATTTAATATTGACACGTTCTTTGGGTGCAACTGAGCCGTCATTGGCCATGGGATACTCCTTTGTTATTCCATTGATTTTAGATCATTCCATTAATCAGCTGTTTACAGGTAAACTAACTGACTTCCAGAGCCAGTACAGGATCAAGCTGGCAAAGACGTGAATATAATATCGTCAGCTCGGATCTTATATTAGTAATGTTACTATCATCTGGTTGATTATCACTGTTTATTTGAGAATTAAAATCCTCGTTTAAACACTGATACAGAAGATGAGTTACATTAGTGGCTAATTCTGGTTCCCAATATTGTAGATTATTCGTTTGCAGAAATCCATCAATTTCTTTTAAAATTGAGATGGATATTTGTATTTTTCCGTGAGAATAACAAAATTGCGCCAGGAAAAACTTCCAGTAGATTTTTTCTTTTTGACTGGTTTGTTTCAAAAGTTGTTTTTGAAAAAGCAGAACGGCCTCACTTAACTTATTAGTAGACACAAGAGCATCTGCTTTTTCCTGAATAATTTTCAGTTCCTCGTCTATTAAGCCAGTAGTATTAATATTTCCCGGGTTGTGTATTGTTCCCAATGAGTTTTCAGAAATGACCTGTTTACTAATCCACTGGCGGGTTGCTGAATCTGCAAATTCACTCTGATCATTAAATTTATAATAAATAATATCCGGAAAGCGGCGTAAAAAAATACCAAGATATGATCTGACCTGCTCAGCACAGTCTTTAAAACCCAAAGTGTCAAGGGACAAAGCTACAATACGGTGGGCATCCAGCCAGAATGGGGAGCGAGAAAAACTGTTTTCTGCCAGCGGGATCAGTTCCTTATATTTCTGCTGCTCAAAAAGTACAAGTATCTGATTTTTTTTATCCGTCGGAACGGGTCTTAAGGGCGTTATGCCTTCGTTATTCATTGGCAACTGTTCAATATTAAGCCAGGTTGACATACGATTAATTGCGTAGGCCGATGGCGAGTTAATATCTTCCAGCATTTCCGCTGCTGCAAAATCTCTTAATACTTCCTGGCAGGCTTTAAGAGATCGCATACGTTCTTTACGGTTTGACTGTCCTATATTGATTTTGTCTATTTTGGCTGTTTGCATTGTCGGCGCAGAAGAAGCGGATATGCGATTAGGAGATGAAGCATCCTTGCTTTGAACCGATGTAGTGTTAATATCAGGCAGATTATTATTTGTTGCATTGTTATTACTGACCTGTTTTAGTTTCTGGTCAGTAGTATCTACCTGAATATTGTGCTCCTCAACCTGGGAATGTTGAGGCTTTTGCCGCTCTGTAACCTGTACTAAAATATCATTCAATGAACGACGCATATTACCCAATGCAGGAGCTTTATCATCTAAGTGAGATAACAAAAAGTCTTCAATGGATTTAGTAATATTGAAACAGTTATCAATAACATTACTACTGACATTAATACTGGCAGAAGGTAAAAGATAAGTCTGCAATAGGGGTTCTATTTTACTGGTCAGCCATTCATAACAA
Source organism: Gammaproteobacteria bacterium (assembly GCA_027009375.1). Classification (GTDB taxonomy): domain Bacteria; phylum Pseudomonadota; class Gammaproteobacteria; order GRL18; family GRL18; genus JANELJ01. The sequence continues at coordinate 8,748 of JALVDE010000199.1, read as the reverse complement.
TTGGAACGTGCCCTTGCTTTTTTGGGGTATAAATTATCCCAGTAATTTTCTAGTAATATCTGGTTAATTTCCAGCCCCCTTTCAAGTCCTTCAAAACCATAAATTTCATATAGTGCTCTTATTAAATAGCAGGATACTTTAAGGTCTTTTGATTTTTTTTCCAATATCAGGATAGACAGTTCGGCTATTTTTTTCCAGTTGACTTTCCCCCGGTCAATCAGGGCCCCCTGCCTGGCTAGCTCGTCCTCAAGAGTTTCAAAATCGTCATCGTATCGGACATTATTACCCTGAGGTTGTTGCTCACTTACAGGTCTTAGTCCAATATCGGTAGATATGTTTGTTAAATCCATAAATTACATCATCCTGACTTTGGTGACTACTTTTAGCCTTCAACAGCATCTTTTATTTTCTGCTGGACTTTTTTCTCGGAAGGCTGCTTAACACGCCTGCCGGAATCAGTAGAAGGTTTTTTTACCTGACTTTTTTTCACTTTTTGAACCTGGCCTGAAATAACCTTTTTTTCAGCTATTTTATCAATAAGCGATGCAAAATTATCCAGTGAGGAAAAGTGTTCATAAATAAGCTTCATATTATCATTCTGTATTAACTCATAATACTGATCTTTATTTAAGTTTCTGAACTTTTCTTTGCTTATAGTATAAAATCCCGTAATTGAAATGGTTTCACCATTAACCAGATTAATATTAGCACTCATAGGTTCAAGTAGTTCAAGCTTTTTAAGGGTATTGACAAACAACAGAGTATTTTCATATTCAACCTGGTATTCCTGCAAAAACTGAATTTTTTCCTTAAGATACTGACTTTGTTTGCCGTTTTTCTGAAATAATGAATATTCACCCTGCCTGCCTGTTAAGGGAGAATCTTCATCAATACAAACAATATGGTCTTTTTTCTGTTCATGAACAACTTCTGCTAATGAGAAGGGGTAGCGTCTGATAGAAGCTGGTATATATAAAGCGTCCCATTGATGGTTCCATTTTAGAAATAGATTCTGGCCCTGTTCTATTCCAAATAGAGCACAAGAAACAATATTGTCTCCATCTCTGACAAATAAAACAGGGTATATTTTAGATGCTTTCTCAAATTCAGCAGTGGTTAAAATAGCTGCATTGCAATTTTTAGCAAAACTGAAATTAACCTGTTCTTTTACTCGTAAAGATAAGTGTTTACGATTATTAATCGGCACCAGTTTTTGATAAAGTGCATTAGCTTTGGACATATAGACTTCCTTGTTATATTTTTTTAAATAAGGCTTAAATAGTATTTATTTCATGCTCAGATGATTATTAAAGCTCTTACTTTCGGAATAAAATTCTGGTATATCTTCATCAGTATTAACTGCATCATCCGCTACAGAAAACAAATTAATTCCCATAAGGAAAATACTACTGTCAATTGACTTAAACTCATCCAGATCCAGATAATAACCTCTTATCAATGCAAGAAACTCTAATTCAGGCATGGAAAAATGGGTGTCCCCCTGAATTTCCTGATATTTAAACATACCATTAATTACTGCATTGATCGCTGACTCAATAATTAAACGGTTTACGTTAACATAAAGTGGTGAGGAATAACTGCCTATGTTATTTTTAACATTAAGACGAATAACATCACCTTCAATATTATAGTGGCCAGTAGGTATTGCAGTCAGAGAACCATTAGTCGATTCAACCAGCATATCACGACCATTTATATAGCTCAGAAGAACATTTGATTGTGCCTTAAGATTTATAATGTCCCCATATATTTCCGCATCTTTCGCCATATTAATGGAGCCGCCTCTAGAAACCAGCATTGTTTTATCATCTGTTATTATTTTTCCATATAAATTCAGGCCGTTCAGGCTCGACACATTTAAATTATCTGCTTTTATATTTTTGAGGTATATTGATCCTGCAGTACTGTATAAGTCAATCGTATTTCCATTAAGATGGTTAACCCCCCTATAATCCTGATCCAGGTATGAATGAACAGGTGCCGTCAGATTAGCTGAAGATGATGTATAAACATACAGATTATTAACATTTTCTATTCTGCCTAGATTTATATTGCCTGTAGTGTTTCTCAACGTTAAGTTATGTAGGTTACCATATAAACTACTACCTGATAATTCCAGCAATCCAGAGTCTGACTGAATAACCAGATCATCATTCAGGTATATATTTGATTGATTAATTCCAATATTTTTTCTGACTGATAAATTGTTATTCAGGTAAGTTCTTCCTGAAGTAATACTGATTGACTCCGGAAGTTCCCCCATATTGAAACTACCTAATGACACAGAATCTGAAGAAAAGGAAAGATTAAGAGAACTATTGACTGCCTTAATATCATTAACACGAATTTCCGTAGCTGACAGACCGGTTATATCAGTAGAAAAATTAACATCCTGGTTGACATCAATAATTTTAGAGTTTTCCAGATTTATACTGTTTGAAGCATGGATATTTTTACCTGACAATTTCAGTTTGTCTGCCTTAACATATAGCTTATTAACATTAACATCTCCAAGTATAACGTCCCTGTCGGACTGGATATTCAGATTATAACTATCACCTTTAATATCAGAATTAATTTTAACCGATGAATTATTACTTAAAATACTAATATTATTTTTTAATTCTATTTCTGAAGATGATTGAATATCCAGGTCAGATATTGTAGTTAAATTATTATAAAACTGTGTAACTCCTGAATTGACAATGCTAAGACTGTTAATATCAATATTATTCAGTTGAATACGATCACCACTACTGCTTAAAATTAAATCATAGTTACCAACTATATTTTCGGCATGAACCTGATTCTGTTGAGTTGATATGGTGATGTCATCATGCAAAATCATTGTTGTATTGTCTGTGAAGTTTAATTCTGACAAATTTAAAGATGCATAAAGGTTAGTATTACTATTATTTTTTCCGAAATTTAAGCTATTGATATTTAGAGTGTCTCCAATACGCCCAAGATATATATCATCCGAATTAAGTGTAAGACTGTAAGCCCCTCCTAAAACCTGAGACTTCAGATCAAGTATAGAACTGCTTAAAGAGACATCTGAAAACAATACCACCTTATCAACCTTAGACAGGTCTACTGTTGATTGAGTATAAATATTATCATACAGGTTTAGATCATCTGCTGTTACTTTAAGGCTAGATAAATTAACCTTTCCAATTTCTATATCGCCTGTGCCACTATTTAAAGTTAGAACATCGCCAGCAATCACTACCGGAGACAAAATAATATTGCTATTACCGAGTGAACTGTCCAGAGTCACTGTTCCATCAATCAAAAGATCATCAACCAGTTTAAAATCTATTATGCCTTTTGTTTTTATGGTGTCAGAAATCTTAACAGTTTTAGCATTTACCTGTAGGTTATTTAACTCTTTTCCATCCGCACCTAAACGATTAATAGTAATATTGTCTGCCAGCAATGTGAGTGTAGATTGACCTGCAACTGAACTATCCAGGTTATCCGGTAAGTAAATGAAGTCAGCGGCCTCAAGTTTTAAATCATTATTTAAGGAGAATTGTTTAACAGCTGAGAGGTTAATGCTATTCGAGGCAGAAATATCATTAAATACAATAAGTTGTTCGGAGGTAACACCCAGATTATACAGGTTTTCCAGTTGATATATTTCGACCTGTTTCGCTTGCAGATTTAGTGAATGGTTATCAGCATCCAGAACATTGCTCAAAGTAATATTTCCATTGTAACTGGTAACATTAACACTATCCTTTAAGTTCACATTAACATTGGAAAAGTTTAAAGATTTCTCAGTATTAATAGAATCATCAATAAATACATTTTCTGCATTTAAAAATAATTCATTAACATTAATACTACCCAGGTGAATATCACCATTTTTAGAGTTTATATCCAGTTGGTAATTGCCTGTTACAGAATCAGCCATATAAACATTATTTTCCGCAGTAACCTGAACATCCTGTTCTATTTCAAGATTGGTGTTTGCAGCAAATTTTAAATCTGTCTGGACATTAATATCACCTGATAAAGAAACACTACTCCCAGCTTTATTAATATCAAGTGAACTGACATCCAGATCTTTCAGGTGAATAATATCCGCATCAAGGATCAGATCATAATTATTTCCGATAATATCGGTTTCCATTTCAAGCGTATCATATTCAGACATTAAGGTGATGGCATTTTCAAGTACAACAGTGCTTACATTATTCAAATCAAGTGAATATCGGGTATCTATATCATCATATAAATAGCCATTATTGGCATAAATTTTCAGGCTTTCCAATAACACACGACCAATCTGTACATTTCCATTACCTGCATTAAGGGTTAAATTATCACCCTGTAACAATGATGAAGACAAATTAATATCATTATTATTTGCAGCGGTATTAACTTCAACATTACCTGTAATAGAAACTGTATTTACATTGGTAAAGTTAATAGACGAATAACTATTAATAACGCCTGATAGATAAAGCAATGGTGTATTAATATTTAAATGTAAAATATCCATACTTTCTAGATCTACCCTGTCTGCTGTTATATCTAATGCATAATTAGCGCTATTAAGATCACTTTTTAAATCAATAGTGTGACCGCTATTAAGAACAACATCATCAATTAACTGTATATTATCTGCGGAAGAAAAATTCATATCATTAATAGTGCTAATATTTCCGCTCAGCCGGGTCTGTCCCTGACTGCTTATATCCAGACCTTTCACACTAACCTGACCAACTTCCAGATCGCCGCTCTGACTATCTACTGCCAGCACATAACTACCGCTGATCTGTGAAGCCAGTTTAATATCTCCGACTGCCTTCAACTGACTGTTCTGCAGCAGTGTCAGACTGCTGTTATCCGCAAAACTTATGCCGCTCTGCGTGGTGATATCTCCCGATAAAAAGCTTTGGCTTCCATCTCGACTGACACTTAATTGGCCGGTATTTACATCAGACAGATTAATCGTGTCAGCATCCAGTATCAGATCATAGCTGCTGCCATTAATATCTGTATTCAGGTTCAGCGATGATTCTGTTGAACTTAAAGTCAGATCATTCTGTAGAACAAGTGTGGTGATATTATTCAGTTCCAGCTGATAGCGGGTCGTTATGTTATTGTATAAATGTGCCTGCTGAGCAATCAGGCTTAAGCGGTCAAGCGATACCAGCCCCAGATAGATGTTTCCGCTGCCGGCATCAAGGTTCAGCTCACCACCCTGAACACTGGTCTGCTGCAAATTAATATTGCCATTGACCAAGGCGGTATTAATAGTGCGGATTCCTGCAACCTGCAGGGTATCTACAGAAGTAAGGTTAAGGGCACTTTTAAGGTTTACATCTCCACTTAAATTCAGGGTATCCGCCTGAATATCCAGCCCTCCCAGTTCGGCTGTACCCAGATTAATAATATCTGCCGTCATATTCAGGCTATTGGAGGCACCGCTGATCCCATTACTTAAATCAATATTCTCAGCACTACTAAGAGTAACATCTGCATTTAACTGCACATTATCAGCGGAAGTAAAGTCCAGGGTATTGGCAGTACTGATATTTCCAAACAGCCGGGTCTGCCCCTGACTGCCTATCTCCAGACCTTCTACACTGATCTGACCAATATCAAGATCGCCACTCTGACTATCTACTGTCAGTACATAACTGCCGCTGATGTCATTGGCCAGTTTAATATCTCCATCTGCCTTCAGCTGACTGTTCTGCAGCAGTGTCAGACTGCTGTTATCCGCAAAGCTTATGCCGCTCTGCGTGGTGATATCTCCCGATAAAAAAGTTTGGCTACCGTCTTGACTGATACTTAATGTGCCGGCATTTACACCAGACAGATTAATTGTGTCAGCATCCAGTATCAGATCATAGCTGCTGCCGTTAATATAAGCACCCAGGTTCAGCGATGATTGTGTTGAACTTAAAGTCAGATCGTTCTGTAGAACCAGTGTGCTGATATTATTCAGTTCCAGCTGATAGCGGGTCGTTATGTTATTGTATAAATGTGCCTGCTGAGCAATCAGGCTTAAGCGGTCAAGGGATACCTGACCCAGGTAGATATTACCGCTGCCGGCATTAAGATTCAGATCATCCCCCTGAACACTGGTTTGCTGAAGATTAATGGTACCATTGACAGATGAGGTATCAATAGTACGAATACCCGCAAGCTGCAGGGTATTTACGGAAGTAAGATTAAGGGCACTGTTAAGGTTCAGATCACCACTTAAATTCAGGGTGTCTGCCTGAATATTCAGCCCTTCCAGTTTGGCTGTACCAAGATTAATATTATCTGCCGTCATATTCAGGCTATTGGAGGCACCGCTTATCCCATTACTTAAATCAATATTCTGAGCACTATTAAGACTGATGTCTGCCGTTAACTGCACAGTATTAACAGCTGATAAATCTATACTATTTACGGCTGTAATATCACCACTTAAATTAAGCTTATCAGACTGTACGAATAAGGCTTCAGCCTCTACTTCTGCCAGGTTCACTTCGGTAAGGGCATTAACATTTATACTATTTCCTGTTGAGTTAAATTTACCATTTATAGAAACACTACTGCCTGTACTTTCAATAACGACATTTGATGTTGTTTCTAAAGCATCACTGCCTGAAACCAGTAAAATATCTGAGCCTGACTGTATATTCTTGTTTATAGTAATATTTCCGGATGATGCTACGTCAAGAGAACCGGCAGTTTCAATTTTACCCAGTTTTATTTCAACACCCGGATCATCCTGAGCGCTCAGCATACTATCCTGACCGCTTTGTAAAATAAGATCACCATTGTTTAATTTAATATCTGCAAGGGATATATCAATACCATGAATTTTATTAACTTGCTTTTGATCATCACCGAGTGATATATCATTACGTGTTTCAATGGTCAGATTGTTATCGAGTTCTAGTTCAAAACTTTCAAATTCTACCCCTACAGTCGCCTGTAGAATCACATCAGAATTAATACTTTCCAGTTGATTTTCAGTAATGGTAATACTGTCATCTGCTTCCTCACTATAAAGAATATCACTATCAAGCCAGTTATAAATACTATCTGATGAATGATGAGGAAGGTTTCCGTCCCCTTTAGCTACCTTAATGTACTCTGGATCAAGTAATAAGGTACCACTATTACCGTTCTCTGCTGAAGTATCCACCTCACCTTTAAATTTCAGTTTTTTCTTTCCAGATACCTCTACAAAGCCGCCGCCTCCCGTTTCTTTTCCGCCCTTTGCAGATATCCGTCCTTTATAAGAGGTTTTATCATCTGACCAGATAATAACTTTACCGCCTTTACCTCTTATAACAGCATCTGCGTTAATTTGACTGCCCTTATCTATCCTGGTTTTATCTGCAGTTTTTAATTCACCCTTACCCTGGTAATTACCACCAACAAGAACCTCTCCTCCTCCTTCACTTCCGGAAACATCAATGTTCGATCCTGCTTTAAGCCTGATTTTGTCCCCTGTAATATTTACCTTACCGGCCTTTGAGTTTGCTTTAAGCCCTCTGGCTGAAACCGAAGCATTGATATCGACTGATTTTTCAGCTTTAATTAGTATTGTGCCGGCTGTCGAATTTTCAGAATCCGCCAATAAACGACCCGTTACATCAATATGATTACCATTTAATAGAATATTGCCGCCTACAGATTTTGCTGTAACATCTATCTCACCGGTATTAACAATATCACTACTGCTGCCACCAATCAGGAAGACATCCCCGCCCTGATTTTCAATTCTGGAGGCTTTTATGACACCTTCATTATTAACCACCTGGCTAAACACATCTTTAGCCGTACTGGCTGATAATATTACATCTCCCCCTTCGGCGATAATCTGTCCTGTATTGGATACCGACTGTTTAATATGTCGGTCTTTTTCGATGAGTTTACGATTAATTTCAAACTGAATTAAACCATCTCCATCAAAATCAACGGTTACCTTGTCTGCTGATACCATAGCCACATTACCCAGTCTGGCATAAATGCGGCCTTCATTCATGACATTGCTGCCAATCATGACCACCCCACTACTGGCAGCCTTAATTAAACCTTTATTTATGATTTTACCCGAGTACTTTTTAGAATCTTGAGTAAAAATATACCGGCCATTCATAAAATCATCAGTTTTAATATTAAGACTGCTGGCTACAATACCGCCGACATTAATTCGAGCTGATTTTCCAAACACCACCCCGTTAGGGTTTATAAGAAAAACCTGACCATTAGCATTTAACTTACCTAAAATTGTGGTAGGATTTTGATTAACAATACGGTTTAATACTGCAGAAGATGCACCGGGCTGGACAAAAGTAACGCTTTCATTCGCATTAACATTAAAACTGTTCCAGTTAATTACTGCACGATTGCTTTGCTGGTGTATTACGGTATTATTATTTGAAGAGTGTATATCTGCCTGACCAGCAATAACATGTCCACCTTGTGGAGCTGCATATAAAGCAGAAACTAAAAAAGGGTTGGCAATAACAAATCCACCGGCAGCCGGTAAAAAGCTATTACGAATGGACTGTACCAGATTAAAATCTTCCCTGATTGCTTGCTTCATTTTAACATCCTGTTAAATCAACTTGTTTAGGTTTTTGGTTTTTGGTTTTTGGTTTTTAAAAATGGTAGCTTAGTTCAAAGTAGTACTGTGGATCTCTGTCATTGCTGGGTTCTGGTTTGCCAACCGGTTTGGCCATATAGAAACGACCTAGCACA
>JALVDE010000198.1 GCA_027009375.1 Gammaproteobacteria bacterium | reverse complement strand
GGGCTGAGTATCGGTTTTTGGGGCTTTGGACTGATAGTTAGATGTAATTTGCCCTGTGGGTGTTGCAGACTGTACTTTTGTTTGAGCTGCTGTTTGTTCACCCGCCGTAGTTTGTTTCTGATTTATAACATTTAAAACATCTTCTTTGAGGATGCGCCCGCCTTTACCGCTGGCCTTAATCTGGCTCTGATCCAGCTTGTGCTCAATAATCAGTTTTCTCGCAGATGGGGTTAACAGGGTTTCTTCAGATTCTGCTGCTGACGCCTGTTTGTCTGTGACAGGTTTATCTGTGCCTGATGATTGTTCTGCTTTGTCCTGTGGTTTTTCCGGTATTTCAGCATGACTGATATCCTGTGCTTTTATGGTACCCAGAATTTGTTGTTCTGTAACCGTAGCTCCATCATCTTCAACAATAGTCTCCAGTACTCCATCAACCGGGGAGGGTACTTCAAGAACCACTTTGTCGGTTTCAATATCAACCAGCGGCTCATCTCTTTTTACCGTCTCACCGGGATGTTTGTACCAGCTTATAACCACGGCATCGGAAACGGATTCCGGTAAAACAGGAACTTTGATTTCTATCGGGGTATTATCATTACTCATTTAAGATACCTGTACTGTTACGGTTTAAACGGTTTACTTATCATCGGATATTGATTCAATCCTAAGTGCTTCATTAACCAGTGCTCTCTGCTGTGCCAGATGGATACGGGCGACACCGACAGCCGGGGCGGCGGAAGCATCACGACCGACATAGGCCAGACTCTGCTGCTCTGTTTGCAGCGCTTCCAGATAATGGCGTATGGTGTACCAGGCACCCTGGTTACGCGGTTCTTCCTGGCACCAGATAAGTTCCCGGGAATTAGGGTAGCGTGAAAGAATATCCTTAAGTTCCTGTTCCGGGAATGGATAAAGCTGTTCGATACGGATCAGAGCAATATCTGTAATTTCATGCTGCAGTTTCTGCTCCAGGAGATCATAAAAAACTTTACCGCTGCATAAAACAATACGCTGTATCTGTTCCTTATCTTTAATAGTCTGATCATCAATAACATTAAAAAACCGGCCCTCTGAAAAATCTTCCAGAGTATTAACGGCCAGTTTATGGCGCAGCAGGCTTTTAGGGGTCAGACAGATAAGCGGCTTACGGATATTACGCAGCATCTGTCTGCGCAGCAGGTGAAAAATCTGTGCGGGGGTTGTGGGAATACAGACCTGCATATTATTCTGAGCACACAGTTGTAAAAACCGTTCCAGCCTGGCTGAGGAATGTTCTGCACCCTGGCCTTCAAAACCGTGCGGAAGAAAAAGGACCAGACCGGACAGACGCTGCCATTTCTGTTCGCCGGCAGAAATAAACTGGTCTATGACCACCTGGGCATTATTAGCAAAGTCCCCAAACTGGGCTTCCCAGATCACCAGAGTTTCCGGATCACTGGTGGCATAGCCGTATTCAAATGCCAGAACCGCTTCTTCAGACAACAGAGAATCAATAACCAGAAACTCACCCATCTCAGATTCTGTTTTGATCGTTTTATTATCTGCATTTGAATCATGGTAAGGCTGCAGGTTTCTCAGGGGAACATACGCCTCATTTTTAAGCTGGTTATGCCATACGGCATGGCGATGGAAAAAAGTACCCCGGCCGCTGTCCTGACCTGACAGGCGGACATTAAAGCCATTATTAACCAGGCTGGCATAAGCCAGGGTTTCACCATAACCCCAGTCTATGGGCAGGGCACCGGCCGTCATTTTATGCCGGTCAGACATGATTTTGGCTACCCGGGGATGCAGTTCAAAGTTATCCGGAATAACTTCAAGCTGGTTCATCAGGTTTCTTATTGTGTCCGGACTTATACAGGTTTCAACCTCCTGTTCAAGATTGCCTGAGCGGTATTTGTGCCATAAGAAAGCCCGGTGTTCAGTGTTGTGGGTGGTATTTGGAGCTACCGGTTCGCCGGCTTCAAGTTTGGCCCGATACTCATTCAGCAGTTCATCAGCTTCATCAGGAGTAAAGATCTGTGCTTCCAGCATCTTGTTAATGTAGATTTGACGAGTTGTAGGTAACTCTTTGATCCTTTTATACATAACGGGCTGAGTAGCAGAAGGTTCATCAGCTTCATTATGGCCGTGTCTGCGGTAACAGATCATGTCTATGACCACGTCCTTATTAAATTTCATACGGTAATCCAGAGCCAGCTGGGCAACAAAAACCACCGCTTCAGGATCATCACCATTGACATGAAAAATAGGGGCACTGACCATTTTGGACACTTCGGTACAGTAGAAGGTAGAGCGGGCATCATGCACATTACTGGTAGTAAAGCCAATCTGGTTGTTGACTACGATATGAATAGTTCCCTTGGTGGAATAACCTCTGGACTGAGACATCTGAAAGGTTTCCATAACCACACCCTGACCGGAAAATGCGGCATCGCCGTGGATCTGTATGGGGATGATCTGCTCACCGGCATTGTCTCCATAACGCTGCTGCCTGGCTCGTACTGAACCCTCTACAACCGGGGAAACAATTTCCAGGTGGGACGGATTAAAGGCCAGGGCCAGGTGCATGGTGGCATTGGGTGTTTTAATATCCGATGAAAACCCCATATGATATTTAACATCACCGGCATAATCACCGGTATCTTTTTTGCCTTCAAATTCATCAAACAGTTCTGCTGGGGTCTTTCCCAGTATATTAACCAGCACATTGAGTCGGCCGCGATGGGCCATGCCTATGAGGGTTTCCTTGACACCATAGCGGGTTGCGGTCTGAACCAGTTCATCCAGCAAGGGGATAAGAGATTCTGCGCCTTCAAGAGAGAACCGTTTCTGGCCGACATAGCGGGTATGCAGATAACGTTCAAGGCCTTCGGCAGCGGTCAGGCGTCGTAAAATTCTCTGGCGGGCCTTGTAGTGAAGTGGTGGCAGACTGGTAATACTCTCAATCTGTTGCTGCAGCCAGCGTTTTTCTGTGGTTTCACTGATGTGCATATACTCGCTGCCAATAGTATTGCAGTAGCTTTGCTGTAGAATCGTGAGTATTTTTTTCAGGCTGGCTTTTTCAGTGGTATGCAGTGATCCGGTCTGAAAATCGGTATTTAAATCCGCCTCGGTCAGTTGATGATATTCCAGTGTCAGTTCTGGAACCTCAGTCGTATTTTCCGGAAACAGCGGATTTAAATTGGCCTTGATATGACCGAGAATACGATAGGCATTGATTAACTGCAGTACCTTGACCTGCTTACGCTCATGATCAATTTCAGGCTCATGACAGGGAGCTGATCCGGTTTCCGGGTGCAGGGCGTGGTATCGAAAATAATCTCT
>JALVDE010000197.1 GCA_027009375.1 Gammaproteobacteria bacterium | reverse complement strand
TAGCCTGAAATAAGGTAAGTGATAACCTTTGAAGGCTTTTCATTTTTAAATGAGAAGTTTTCTGGTTCTTTTATAATGGGTTCATCATCTCTCCAGTAGGAGCCGACCCAGAACATAATGAACAGCACTATACCGAAAAACACCCAGCCGTAAATGATATGGTCTACGCCGGTGGCCAGCTTCATATCACTGAAGTGACCCAGCATAACAATCATAAAAGCTCTTAACCAGTTTGCCACAATAGGAAAGAGAATAGAGGCCAGTATAAATACACTGCGCTTTATATAACTGGTATACGTCATATAAGCATATAATGTACCCAGGGCAATAGAAGCAATAAGATAACGCACCCCGCTGCAGCCTTCCACCACAGACCAGCTGCCGCTGGGTAAAGTAAAAAAGGTACCTTCTGAATAAATAGGAATACCCGTTAACTCTATGGCTTTTATAACGAATCCGGCCGTCATATTCATCATAGGTTGTATAAACTGTTCACCAAAGGGCACCATAAAATAGAGGTATAACAGGGGAAACAAAAGCTGTTTAACCACAGCCCAGCCAAAAATCAGTAACACAAACAGTATCAGCAGGGTAACAAATGCCCATTGCTCAACCACCTGCACCCCGACCATGCTGGCCATTAACCAGCCAAAAGATACGATAGCGATTAAAGGTAAAGCCCAGAACTGAGAGGCCGGAACCAATAAACTGAGTGGTTTTTTATTAAGCCATACCAGATACAGGCTGATAGGTAATATTAAAAAACCATGGGTAAAGGTTTCTGAACGCAGCCAGATTTGCACCATCGAATCTATGGTATTAAAAAATACCAGGCCAAGAATCACCACTGATATCAAAAAGATACTCAGTTTCTGCTTCCATAAATGTTGCAGTTCTGCTTGTGTTATTTCGTTTAGTGCCATTGTTTATTGCTTCTTCAGGTAATTTGAAAGTCCGGATAAATGACTGTCCCAGGAGAAATGATTAAGCACCAGTTCCCGGCCTTTTGCTCCCAGTTGATTATAGTCACCCTCTGTTAATATTTTCTGACAGATGTCTATCATTTCTGTTTCAGAGTCAGAAGTATATGCACTGCTGCCATGGTCTATTTTTTCTATGCCGTCCATCGCTGCATGGGTGGCTACTACAGGCTTTGCCATGGCCATTGCTTCAAGCACTTTATTCTGTATACCGCGGGCAATTCTCAGGGGAGCTGTAACCAGGCTGGCATAGGCTATATAAGGACGTATATCATCGACCCTTCCGGTAACTTTGATACCATTTTCTCTGCTTAACTGTTTTATTTTTTCTGAGGGGTTGGAACCTACAATATAAAAATAAACATTGTCTACCTTTTGTTTTATTCCCGGAAATATATGTTCTGCAAACCAGGTCACTGCTTCCTGGTTGGCCCAGTAATCCATCGCACCGGTAAACACCATAATTCTGGCCTGTTCACCATGCTGAAGGTATGGATTGTCCAGCTTAACATCCGGTGAAAAGTAAGTGGTATCAACACCATTACTGTAGTGATAAACCTTGTGGCTGAAGTCCGGGGCCAGTTTTTTAAATAATGCCGCTTCGTTTTTACTGACGAACAGGGAGCAGTCAAAGTCTGCAGCAATCTGTTTCTCAAATTCCAGCAGTTTTTTACCCTCTCTTGCATAAATAAACTTCATCAGTCCTGAATGTTTGTCACTGTACTGTCGCCATTTTTCTGAATCCACATCCACAAAGTCTATAATTTTTACGTGATCATTGGTTAGTTTATTCAGGTACTGAGCCATTGGCGATGAATAAACCAGGTGTTTTTTAATGGACTTACTGGCAATGATCTTATCAACCCAGTTCTGCATTCTGCTCAGTTTGTAATAAGGTACACTTAGAGGATGGTTGGTAAAAAAACCTTTAAGGCTATGCAGTTTTCTTTTACCCGGGTGGATTTCTATCAGGCAGGTTTCCCGGCAATAGGCGGATACTTTGGCGATGTGTTTTTTGTCTTCCGGATCATCTATAAAGGCACCCAGGTAGACATCATAATATTGACTTAGGTATTTTAATAAATGAAACGAGCGTATTTTATCCCCTTTATTCGGTGGATAAGGTATTCTGTGAACCAGCAATAGTAGAGGCTCTTTTTCAACTGAATTACCCCGTATGGTCATTAGCCCAGGTTCCTGGCCAGAACTGGCCCCAGTATCTGGCTAACTTTTAACGGCAGCTTCTGCCAGAGTTTAATAAACATCTGATATTTGGGATTCAGGGGATTTATTTCTGAAATTTCTTTGGCTTTAACCAGGTAATATTCGTAGTATAAAGGCTTTGGTTCAAAGCCCCAGTTTTTCTTAAAGCTGTATGAGCCGGTACCTTCTTTACTTCGACCGTAGTCAAAAGCTGTTATGCCTTTTTTAAGGCTATGCTGCATTAATGACCAGTACATAAAGTCATTACCTTTTAAATTCCGCGCCAGCCAGGTACCACCACCATAGTATGGCAGAACGGTATCTTTGTAATAAAAACTCAGGACACTGGCCACTAACTGATGATCTTTGGTCACGGTTAAAATATCAGCCTGGTCTTTAAAAACATCCAGCAGCGATTTAAACAGTTTTTTAGGAAATACCGGTGTACCCAGATTACGCACACTTTCGGAATAAGCTTCAAAAAAGGTATCAACATCCTGGTTTACTTCATATTCCAGGCCGGCCTTAATGCCTTTGCGAACCATGGCCCGTTGTTTTCTCGGAATGGCTTTAAGGTTATCATCATCGTTATCGGCTAATTCTTTTTTGAAATAGACATAAAGTTCTTTATAGGGCCAGTCGGGATTATCACGCTTTATATTACGCAGTTCCAGGTGATCCACTTTAAGTTTTTCTGCCAGATCACAGGCCGCCTGACGCAGCGCCTGTTTAACCTCATCATTATCTGCAAGAATACCGCCATAAACGGCAAAGGGAGTGGAAACCAGGGTATTGCCGAAGAGCAGGCTTTTTATATGACCTAAGGGCAGGACTCCGGCAATTTTGTCATTGTCTAGCGCATAAAGATAATAGTTTTTATGGCGAAAGGATTTTTCCAGGGCTTTTTTCCAGCCAAACAGGTGGAAGAAGGTGGCATCAGGGTGTTGGTTGACATAGGTATCCCATGCCTGTTCATCGGTGTTTTGTGCCTGTTTTATGCTTATATTGCTCAAGTCGGATTCCTGAGAGTTAGATTAAGAACTATAAAGCCTGAATTATAACTTTTTAAGCACTTGAGGAGTGTAGGATATTTTTTATTTTAGGAAGATATTATCCATCCGCTCCCATTTAAAATCATCCAGCAGTTTTTTTAGCCTGTTCTCT
>JALVDE010000196.1 GCA_027009375.1 Gammaproteobacteria bacterium | reverse complement strand
ACCGAAAGCCTGAATTTTTTCGGTAAATAAAGCCAGTGGTGCTGTAATCTGCCGACTCCATAAATAGGCAATAAGCAGTGCCAGCAGCATAATAATAATACCCATTAAAACAATGCTTTTCTGGTTTCCAGCCAGCTTTCGGGCTATTTCAGACTGGTTAATTCCAACATGCAGTACAGTATCAAGACCTTTAAGCAGAGGTTCGCTGTATTCATAAATTAAACCATTGTGAGTCTGGTACTTACCGGTGAGTTTTATACCGCTCTGTTGGGAGTGTTCATAGTTATTATTTAATAAATATCTGGGAAAACCATTCCGAAATGAGTGAGCAAAAATGGTATGTTTGTCACCCTGTGTGACATAAAGAAATGCTATAGGATTGTCATGCTCCCTGAGGGTTCGTAGTAGATTGGTGATACGCAGTTTATTGCCGTCAATAATATCCTGAACCAGAGCATCCCGTAAGGACTGGATAAGGGTATGGGCCAGAATTTTTTCTGAGTGGTGATGCAGGCTTTCTTCCTGGTACTGAGTCAGGAAAAAGTTAGCGGCGGTACTGAAGATAATAATAATAAAAATAAGCAGGGATATGCGATGTGCCAGTCTCACAGTGCCTGCTCCTGCTTATCAGCACGGGGCTGTTGTGTTGTTTTCTCTATAGTCTCTTCCGCCCACTGCTTTTTTAATGGAGGGCTCTGATCCACTAAAAAACCCAGGTGAATAGACCATTCACGTAAGATTCTGTAATCATCTTCTGAACTGCTAATAAAGCCTCTGGGCATTTCAGTAAGCTCCCAGTGGTATAAACCGGCACTGTCTTTACCCAGAGGTTCAAAGTTTAGTAAGGCCTGTTTTACTTTGATTAATGCCTGGGTAGGCACAGACTGATTGGCCACAATGCCGCTGGAAGGATAAAAAGCGGAATGATAAATAATTTTTACAAAGCCTTCAGATTCCAGCTGGTAAGCCAGTTGATCCTGCATGGCACAGATATCAGCCCGACCGGAAATTACCGCCTCTGAACAGTTATGGTGTGAGCCGGTATATTCATAGGATGCCAGGCTGGAGAGCGGAATCTTGTTTTTCTGCAGAACAATACGTGGAATTAAATGCCCCTGGGTGGAATCCCTGTTGCCGAAAGCCAGTCGCTGGCCTTTAATATCCTGCAGCTTGTGAATAGGGCTGTCGGGGCGAACCACAAAAACTGACTGGTACTCTGCCCGGCCTTGTGAATTCAGGCCTCTGACCAGGGGGATGGCTCCATAGCGGGTCTGTGCATAAAGAAAACTGCTGGCGCCCATGGCCGCAAACTGGGTATGGTTGCGGCCCAGTTCATCAGCTGAAGTACTGCCTTTGGGCGTAAAATAAATTTTAAAGTGATAGCCTGTAGCCTGTTCCAGGTAATTTATAAAAGGCAGGTACTGGGCGGTATCTTCCTGGGGACTGTTACGTAAATCAAAACCAAAGTAAAAGGTATCAGGGGCTTTCTCCTGGCTGGCTTTGGTCTGTAAGTCATGTAACTGGCTGTCACTGAGGGTGTCATGATCATTAACAATCTGGACGGGGATATTATCGGAAGAGTCACAGGCAGTGAGTGAAAACAACAGGATCACAATAACCAGGCTGGTCAGTATTGCTGTCCATCCCTGAAAAATAGTGTGCCTGTTACCGCTTAAGCTATTCATATACAGAAATTCTAGCAGAGAAATTTTTAAAAAAATATGGCATTGACGCGAAATGTATAAATCCTTTTTCTTGATGCAGATCAGGCGGGGTGAAAAAACATCAAAAGACCATTAAAAATTAAGGTTATCTTAATAATTGCCTGTTAGCCTTTTTTAAACATTGGATAACAGGTTGATACTATGAGCAGTAATAATAATACTGACAACAAGACTAACACTATAAATAAGGCGCAGAGTTTTCATAAGGGTGAACAGGCGGCCCAGAAGCAGTGGCATACTGAAACGCTCTGGGATGCGCAGCGTAAACAGCGTTTGCTCTGGTCTGAGATTCCAGAGCAATATCATTCTAAACTTGAGCAGGTACCGTTTTTTTTTCTAGCCACCAGCAATGCCCAGGGGGATTGTGACTGTTCATTTAAAGGTGGTGGTCCGGGGCTGATCAAAATAATTGACAGCCGTCATTTTGCTTTTCCGGACTTTAATGGTAACGGCGCCTTTATGAGCCTGGGTAATATTTTGCAGAATCCGCATGTCGGCTGTCTGTTTATTGATTTTTCCACCGGTGAGCGGCTGCGGGTTAACGGTCAGGCAAGTATCCATAGCCAGGATGAAATCTGTGCCCTGTTTGAACCGCTGCCGGAACGTGCTGTTCAGGTGGCAATTGAACAGGTGGTACCTAACTGCAAGGCGCATATACCCCATATGGAATTTAGCTCATAAGGAGCAGATCATGAAAGACTATCAACTGGCCGTCAATCTGGAGTGGACCAGCAAATGCAATGCCCGCTGTGTTATGTGTCCCCAGTCTCTGATCCAGAAGCCCCGTTTAATGACCAGGGAAGTTTTGCATCAGGCACTGGAACGTATCAACGTACCAAGAGTATTTCGCTGTGTTATTGCCGGTTATGGAGAGCCGACAAGCCACCCCGATTTTAATTATTTTGTACGACAGATTGGGCAGCATCCGGTCCATTTTGATATGGTGAGCAATGGCCAGCTTCTGGATCAGGAACGTCTGCAGCTTCTGGATGGCCGTATCGGCACATTGATTATTTCTTTTTCAAGCGTTGATAAGGCGGTTTATAATGCCGTGCATGTAGGCCTGGATCAGGAAAAAGTGATGCAGAATATTATTCTGGCACAGCAAACTCTGCAGCAGACCCAACTGGCCATCAGCCTGACACCCATGCAGGAATGTCTGGATACTTTGCCGCAAACCATTGCCTGGTTAAAGCAGCAGGGCGTTACACAATTAACCATGTCACCGACCTTATATAACCGGGGTACTGAGTCAGAACTGCATCTGGCAACACAGCGCCTGCGTCATATTATCAGTAAATACCGGCTGCATTCACAGGAACTGGATTTTGTGCCTTCCCTGACGGATATTGCCAGACAGTATTATAAAAATGATTTTAAATGTGTAGCACGCAATAGTGATCTGTTTATTACTTCCAGCGGCGACTACCTGTACTGTTACAACAATATCAGTCATCAGCACACCATTGGTAATGTTAACTTACACAGTGTGGATGATGTGCTGAAAGTCAGGGAAAAGCTGAGCCTGTTACCGGAATTGTGTAATGACTGTAATATGAAAAACCGTTACCGCCTGCCGGAACTTATAAAGGCAGCAGGCGGTTATGTTATAAACAATATGCGGTTCTGACTAACGCCGACCAC
>JALVDE010000195.1 GCA_027009375.1 Gammaproteobacteria bacterium | reverse complement strand
GGAACCGAGACTGGCCCGTTTACTGGCCCGTTTTGGGATCCGTTTTGCCAAAATAGGCCAGGAAATGGAATATCATGGTACTCGAGCCATGTTTTATATTGATAAGAACATGTTATTTGATAATTTAAAACCGGAGCTACTGGAGCTGTTTAATTTTGTTAGTAAACAAATTAAACACCGTTAACCAATTATGTAAAAACTGTGTAAAAAAAACTGACACCCCTTCTGTTCGGAGCTTAATATAATGTTTAACCGTGAACTATTTGACTACAATACTGCGTTTTCAAGAAATATTGGTTGGGTAACACAGGAAGAACAATTAGCGTTAAAAAATAAACGCGTTGCAATTGGCGGTATGGGTGGTGTCGGCGGCAGTCATTTAATTGTGTTGACCCGTTTAGGTATCGGCGGTTTTAATATTGCGGATCTGGACGAATTTGAAGTGGCTAATTTTAATCGTCAATACGGTGCCACTCTGTCCACACTTGGTAAACCTAAAGTAGAAACCATGGATGAATTTATCCGTGATATTAACCCTGAGCTGGAAAACAAGGTCTTTTCAAAGGGCATAAATGAAGATAATCTTGAAGAATTTTTAAGCGGTGTAGATATTTATGTGGATAGTTTAGACATTTTTGCCCTGGATATACGCCGTAAAGTATTTCAATACTGCTATGAACACGGAATACCGGCTATAACTGCAGCACCTATGGGTATGGGCACTGCTATGCTGGTCTTTTTACCCGGCAAAATGAGTTTTGAAGAGTATTTTTGCCTTGACGGCTATTCTTTTGAAGATCAAATTATTCGTTTTGTCATTGGTGTTTCACCTTCTGTACAACAACGACACTACCTGGTTGATCGTTCATCGGTTAATTTTCTCAAGAAAAAAGTCCCCTCTACTGCCATGGGAATTGAAATTGCCGCCGGCGTTGCATGCTCTAATGTTCTGAAATTGTTACTTAAGCGCGGCCATGTTATCCACGCTCCCTCAGGTCTGCATTTTGATGCCTACCGAAACAAGTTATTAACTACCTGGCGTCCCTGGGGTAATAAGAATCCTCTGCAGATACTCATGTTCCGATATGTTAAACATCTGCTAAAAGCCAATGCCAAACAGTCTGACCTATAAGAGGTGTTTATTTTTTTTACACCCGGCTAATAAATTCAGTCTATACAACACTTAAAGTGTCAGGATTTTTTACACATACCACATTAGCCCCCCAGTTTCTGATTATAAAAACATACAAAAACCTTTCTTTTCAACATCTTATAATTAATGGCCCAGGTATTGCTTTATTAATACTGTAGAAATTAATCTCATTAAAAAGGAAGAGAAATGAAAACTTTATATAAATCACTCATTGGCGCAGCTATTATAAGCGCAGCCGGCTTTGCCAGTGCAGGGCAGGTTTATCTGGATGCAGGAACCAATTTTGCTGCAGATACAACTCCTGCATCAAAAGTATGCCCTACCTGCACATCATTAAAAGATCAGCTCACCATTAAATATGAGTCCAGTACTGATTTTTTTGATAGCGATGGAAGCTTAAACTTATCAACTGGTGATGCAATTAAAACCAGTGGTGGACTGGCTATTGCCGGTTTTGATGCTACTGGTCTTTCAACCAACCAGGTTACCAGTTTAAACCCAGGAGAAGTCTTCGGTGGAGGTTCTGCTGATAATGGTTATGGAACTGACTGGGTATTATCCTTTGGCTTTACAGATCTTGAAGGAACAGTCGTAGGTTTTGACGGCTCCCTACCACTACTGGGTTATACCAGTGGAACTATTGAACTATATCTGACTTTTGATGGCAGTAACTTCATTAACTTCATGGACTTAATTGTTGAAGGCAGTCAAAACTCAGGTCCAAACATCACCTTAACAGGTGTTGCGGATTTCACTAATGTTGATGCTACATTTAATAACCTGTTTCATAATGAAGAAGGTAAAGACTGTGCCGGCGGTGCAGATGGTTTCTTTGATATCTGGAGTAGTGCAGCCTGCCAGGCAGAAGATTTAACCATTGATTTTATTCTTGACCAGAATACTGATCCAAATGCCATTGTAGTTAATCCAGCAGCTCCTGGTGATTATCCTCTGATTGCTAATGTCACTACAAACCATGACGGAAGTATTGCCTTTAATGTTCCAGAGCCTGGCACTCTTGCTTTAATGGGTCTGTCTTTAGTCATGTTAGGTGGCGTATCCCGTAAGAAAAAAGCTTAAGCTTATATTAAAATAAAGCTTAAACTTTTAATAAAAAAAGCCGATACAGAAATGTATCGGCTTTTTTTATGGATATGATTTTATGTTATAAGCAGTAACCTGTTGTGTTATTCAGAATACATTATTATGAATGCCATCCTTATATACTTGTATTATTAGCGCAAGTGAAATCAGTCAACCTTGACTGTGACTGCCTACAGGTACTGCATTTCCAGGAATGCTCAAGTACATCCAGATATCGGTTTAGAAATATAGCGTTCTGATTCAAGCTGAGCAGTTACTTAATAAGTTGTTCAGTTAGACTAATAGTGGGACACTCCTCTGTGCCCTTCAGCATCTCACTGGCTCCCCTTGCCAGGGTAGGCATTATTGTAATGTATTAAATAATGCCTGTGCATTCTCTCTTTCTGAAAAGAAATTGTTCTGGCTTAAGATAGCTTGAAGAATAGTTTTTGCTTTAGCTTTTTTGCCCTGCAGAAAATATGCCTCCGCAAGATGGTATTTAATATTGCTATCATTCGGCAAACTTCTGGAGGCTTTTTCCAGCAACTCAACCCCTTTACCTATATCTCCCAGTTTAACCTGAAAATAGCCATAGGTATCCATGATTTCAGGAGCATCAGGCGATATCTTATAGGCCCTTTCTGCGGTCGGTAATGCATCAGGCAAAGACTGTTGAAAATACACCCAGGCCAGGTTATTAAGAGCCAGGGTACTGTCTTTCTTAATCTCCAGCATTTTTTTATAATATTTTATGGCCTGATTATATTGCCTGTTTTTTTGATAAATATTTGCCAGCTTGAAATATATGGCTAAATCATTATTACTTTTGTTTAGTGCATTTTTAAGACTAGTTACGGCTTCTTTTATGTTACCTTGTGAGTTCAGAATATCTGCAATATCAAACAGCAGTGTTAATGATGGTCTTAACTTATACGCCATCTGATAACTTGATAATGCCTTTTCCGGTTCATTTTTTTTGAGATACGCATTACCCTGTGCCTGATAGCCAAAAGCCTGTTCAGGGAAAGACTCTATAAAATCATCGGCTGTCTTTAACACCTTGTCAAACTGTTTTAATTTAAATAAATAGTTTATTTTTACCATCATTGGTTTTGGATTATTGGGAGCAAACTG
>JALVDE010000194.1 GCA_027009375.1 Gammaproteobacteria bacterium | reverse complement strand
ACCATCAGGCAGGTTTTCAGTGGTCGGGATAATGGCAACAATATTGGTCTCCAGCTGCAGTTCCGCTACGGCATTAATAGCGCCCAGGACACTGGCTGCACCGCACATATCATATTTCATTTCATCCATGGCAGCGCCGGGTTTCAGAGAGATGCCGCCGGAGTCAAAGGTCACGCCTTTACCTACCAGGCAGACGGGCGGTTTGGCCGGATCTCCGTTGAGATAACTCATAACAATTAACTTGGCAGGTTGCCGACTGCCTTTGGCCACAGAAAGAAAGGCTCCCATGCCCATCTTTTCCAGATCTTCTTCTTCAAACACTTCAGCACTGAGGTTGGAGTAAACCTTGCTCAGGGTTTTGGCTCGTTCAGCCAGGTAGGTCGGGGTACAGATATTACCGGGCATATTACCCAGATCCTTAGCCAGTTTTATGCCCTGGGTAATGGCCATACCTTCACGGACAGCCTGTTCTCCATCGGTCAGATCACGACGATTAGGTACTGTCAGCACAATTTTGCGTAAAGGTCTGCGAGTGGAATCTTTTTTACTCTTTAACTGATCAAAACGGTACAGGGTATTTTGTGCAGCCTCTATGGCATGGCGAATACGCTGGGAGCTGTCACAGCCTTTTACCGGCAGTTCGGTCAGATAAAAGACCGCTTCCATGGAGCCGGTGTCATTCAGAGTGCTGACCGCATGAGAAATAATCTTGCGGTACTGGGTAAAGCTTAAATCCCGTTCCCGGCCGCAGCCGACCAGAAGAATCCGGTCACACAGGGTATTGTCTATATTGTGCAGCAAAAGGGTCTGACCGGCCTTACCTTCAAGATCACCTCTGCGGATTAAACTGGAAATGTATCCGTCAGTCAGGTCATCCAGTCTCTGGGCTGACGGGGTAAGGCGTCTGGGTTCATAAACTCCCACTACAACACAGGCTGTTCGTTGTTTCTCAGGGCTGCCGCTTTTTACGCTGAATTCCATATTAACTCCGCTTTTGCTACACAGGTAAAGGTATTAATAAAAAGAGTGTCTGTAATTAAAATGATTGTCAGACTGCACGGTTTCTCATATCATTAGCAGTCAGAAATATGACTGTCTGGCTCAGATTTATTGCAATTACGTTATCCAGGCGTTGAAAGATAATTTAAGCATTTTTGAATGATAAGGAAATATTTTTTAAATCAGTTTTGTTAAATTTATTTTATTAACTAGTTTAACTTAAAATCCCTTTAAATCCAGTAAAAAATACTATTATATCCCAAAGTAGATGCCTTGAAAGGGCCTCTAAATGTATAAAGGCAAACGGCATTGATTATTAGAGATTACATTACCAAGGAACTTCTAAGAACATTTGGCGGTGTTTTTATAGTGCTGTTTTTAATAATTTTAAGCACTCAGTTGATAAAATCTCTTGCAGCTGTCGCAAATGGTAAGATTCCCATTGATTTCCTGTTTGTTTTACTGGGGTTTCGGAATCTGGAAAGTATGATGATGATTATACCGTTAACCCTGTTTCTTGCCATACTGCTGGCATTAAGCCGACTTTATAAAGACAGTGAAATGGTGGCTCTGGCCGCCTGTGGTGTTGGTCCGTCCACATTATTAAAATCCGTTCTTATTGTCCTGGTCAGCTTTGTATTTATTGAAACCTCTCTGGCGCTGGTTATTGGCCCATGGGCTAATAGCAAAATTCAGTATATGGAAGAGGAGTTTAAACTACAGGCGGATATTGAGCTGGTGGTGCCCGGTCAGTTTACCCTGTCTAATGATGGCCGAAGAGTTATTTATGCAGAAGAAATTACTGATCGAACCCATTTAAAAAATGTTTTTCTACATGTGGATAACACTGATAACAGCAGTGTTCTTGCGGCAGATGAAGCGAATATAGAAACTGATCCTCAACAGGGTGCTCGCTATATTGTGTTTCAGAATGGCCATCGTTATGACGGAGTACCTGGTTCCAGGGAATACCGATCTATTAAATTTAAAGATTACGGGGTATTACTGACGGGAAAAGCCAGTGCTGAGGTTAAGCTTGATCGCAATGCTTTGCCTACTAAGGATTTATGGGATAGTACAAATCTGTATTACATAGGTGAGTTACAATGGCGTATTTCTCAGGTGATTATGATGATAGTACTGGCCTTGCTGGCTGTACCTTTAAGTAAAAGTTCTCCACGTCAGGGACGATATGGAAAAATGGCCCTGGCTATACTTATTTATATTGTATATTCCAATTTATTACTGGTGGCGTTTAACTGGCTGCGAAAGGGCCAGGTTGAACTCTATATCGGTATGTGGTGGGTTCACCTGTTATTTTTTGCTTTATTTTTATTTATGTTTGCACGCCAGATGGGCTGGTTAAGCGGTTTGAGGCGTAAAACCCACAATGTGCTGCATTGTCCGGATGAGTTTGATGAACTGGTGGAAGACTAACCGGCTTTGATATCGTTTTATGCTGAAGGATTTTTTTATCAATGGAGTCGTTAATATATCATTCATTTTTTTGATGATATAATTTTCAACTGAATTTAGGATTATAAATTGACTGGAATACCTATGAAATATTTATCACTTGTTATCTTTATTTTTACCGGACAGGCCTTTCTGGCCCAGTCGGCATTGGCTAATAAATGCGTTGACCTGATGCAGAAAGAAGATTTTTATGAGGCGGCGGATGTCTGCTCATCCATGGCGCAAAAAGGTAATAGTGCTGCACAGTTCGTTCTGGGCGTATTATATTACCAGGGCAATGGCGTAATGGCCGACACGGTTAAAGCTCAGAAGTGGATGCGTAAGGCGGCAGAACAGAATTATGCACAGGCTCAGTACAATCTGGGTATTATGATGGCTAATGGTCAGGGCGGTCCTGCCGATCTGGTGACGGCTTATGCCTGGCTTAAAATTTCAGCGGATAATGGTTATGCCCCGGCAGCGGATTCCTTAAAGCAGTTAGGTGCAGAGCTTTCCTCCAGTGAGAAAAAAGAGGCCGAGGAAAAGCTTCAGGAGTTAAAAGCAAAGTATAAGTTGTAAGCCTCTTAATGCTTTTTTTATATATTCACGGCTTTAATAGCTCACCGGCTTCCTATAAAGCTCAGGTGTTTCAAAAATTTCTGGCAGACAGACATCCAGAGCATGATTTTGTCTGCCCTGAATTGTCCGATTATCCCTCTGAAGCCATTATCCAGTTAACTCAAATCATTGAAAGTAAACTGCCCGATATAGCTCTTGTAGGCAGTTCTCTGGGCGGCTTTTATGCCACGTTCCTGGCACAAAAATACCATCTTAAGGCAGTTCTGGTTAATCCGGCTGTCAATCCTCATATTCTGCTAAACGATTTACTGGGTAAAACCACCAATTACTACACCGGTCGTGAA
>JALVDE010000193.1 GCA_027009375.1 Gammaproteobacteria bacterium | reverse complement strand
TCCCCGGCGTATTAATATACCGAGCAGCCAGTTGGTCATACCGCCTAAAGAATTAGCCGTACCCACTACAACAATCAGTAACCAGACCGGCCAGCTTTGCTGGGACAGCATCCAGGCAAACAGGGCTTCAGAACTGCCCGGCAGCAGGGTTGATGAAGTAAAGCCGCTGAAAAACAGGGTCAGAAGTTCCATTAACGGTAAATGATTTTACTCGAATGGCCGGTCAGATGCTCCAGACGCTGAATGAGTTCCCGGTTCAGATGCACTCGCCAGTTATCTCCAAGACGCATAGCTGCTTTGGCTTTTTCTCCCCGGTAATAACAGACCACCGGGCATTCCCCGCCCTCAGAAAAAGTGTTTAGAAGTTCCCTGAACTGCTCAATAAAATCATTGTCTATTTGCTCCCGATGCAGGGATACAGCCAGTCTGCGGGCAAAATGATTACGGGCTTCATCCAGATCATAAATATGATTAACATTAATACGGGCATTACCGGAATAATGATCCAGTCCCAGTTCACCGGAAACTACAATCACTGAATCCTTAATTAAAATATCTTTAAATTCCGTAAACTTCTCAGAAAACAGGGTAATTTCCTGACGGGCGCTGCGATCATCAATAGTCACAATGGCCATTAAGCCCCGTTTGGTATTAATGGTTCGAATACCAATAATAAGTCCGGCAATGACAATATTCTGCTTTTTCTCCGGGTTAAGTTCAACCAGGCGATGGGTAATAAAGTTTTTAAGTTCATCAAGATACTGATCAATGGGGTGTCCGGTAAGATACAGGCCCAGAGTATCTTTTTCATACCTCAGGCGTTCGTCTTCCGGCCATTCTTCCAGCTGCTCAAAACCGGCAGCCTCATCAGCCGTACTGTCCAGTGAGCCGGTGGCAAAAAAGTCTCCGCCAAACAGATCATCCTGGCCTACTGCCTCAGCTTTGGCAAACTGTTCAGCCGCTTTGGTGGCTTCCGGTATGGCCTGAAAAAGGGTGGCCCGGGTACAACCCATATCATCAAGGGCACCGGATTTAACCAGAGTTTCTATGACCCGTTTATTGCAGCGTCGCAAATCCACCCGATTGCAGAAGTCCTGAAAATCCTTGTAGGGGCCGCCGCTGTTACGGCTCTCAATAATACTTTCAATGGCGCCTTCACCGACCCCTTTAATGGCACCCAGGCCATAAACAATTTCATTATCATCACTGACGGTAAACTTGTATTCCGATACATTCACTTTCGGGGCCACCACCTTCAGCCCCTGATCCCGACATTCTTCAATTATTATCACCACCTTATCAGTATTATCCATATCTGCCGATAATACTGCGGCCATAAAGGCTTCTACAAAATGGGTTTTTAACCAGAGCGTCTGATAGGAAACCAGCGCATAGGCCGCTGAGTGGGATTTATTAAAACCATAGGCAGCAAATTTTTCCATCTGGTCAAAAATGTGCGTAGCCACTTCCTTGTCTACATTATTTTTAACCGCCCCCTCTTCAAAAATAGAACGCTGCTGGGCCATGACTTCCGGTTTTTTCTTTCCCATGGCACGGCGTAACAGATCGGCTCCACCCAGGGTATAACCAGACAGCACCTGGGATATCTGCATCACCTGTTCCTGGTATAAAATGGTGCCATAGGTGGGCTGAAGAATGGGTTCCAGCGAAGGATGAGGGTACTCAACTTTCTGCCGGCCATGCTTTCGATCAATAAAATCATCCACCATACCGGACTGTAAAGGACCGGGACGGAACAGGGCCACCAGGGCCACAATATCTTCAAAACAGTCCGGCTGCAGGCGTTTGATCAGATCTTTCATGCCACGGGATTCAAGCTGGAAAACGGCCGTGGTATTACTGGCTTTTAGGGTGTCAAAAGAGGCCCGGTCCGTCAGATCAATCTGGCTAATATCAATCGGTTCCTTGCCTTCTTTTTTAAGCCGGGTATTAATAATCTCCAGCGCCCAGTCAATCACTGTCAGTGTTTTTAAGCCCAGGAAGTCAAACTTGACCAGACCGACGGTTTCCACATCGTTTTTATCAAACTGGGTAACAATGCTCTGAGAACCCTGTTCACAGTAGATGGGGGAAAATTCATTAATATCACTGGGTGAAATGACCACGCCCCCGGCATGTTTACCCACATTCCGGGTAATGCCTTCCAGGGCCAGCGCCATATCAATCAGCTCTTTAACGGCATCATCCGTATCATAGCGGCGCTGCAATTCTTCCTCCTGCTCCATGGCTTTGGAAATGGTAATACCGATATCCATGGGGATCAGTTTGGCAATGGAGTCCACAAAACCATAGCCCTGGCTCTGTACCCGTCCCACATCCCGAATGGCCGCCTTGGCGGCCATGGAACCGAAGGTAATAATTTGTGACACCCGATCCCGGCCATAGGTTTCAGCCACATACTGGATCACTTTATCCCGGCCTTCCATACAGAAATCAATATCAAAGTCGGGCATGGATACCCGTTCCGGATTCAGGAAACGTTCAAACAGCAAATCGTATTCCAGAGGATCCAGATCGGTAATGGTCAGAGCATAAGCCACCAGGGAGCCGGCACCGGACCCCCGACCCGGCCCCACCGGTACACCATTATTTTTGGCCCACTGGATAAAGTCGGCAACAATCAGGAAATAACCGGGGAAGCCCATGCCGATAATAACATCCAGCTCTATATCCAGACGCTCCCGGTATTCTTTTATACGCTCCTGATATTCTGGTTTGTCGAAGTCAAAGTCCTCACCAAATAGCTGGGGAAAACGTTTATCCAGCCCTTCATGGGAAAGCCTGCGGAAATGTTCATCCATACTTAAGCCTTCCGGTATTGGGAAGTCAGGCAGGAAGTTTTCACCGAGGTGAAGGGTCACATTACAACGTTTGGCAATCTCAATGCTGTTTTCTATGGCTTCAGGAATATCCTGAAACAGCTCGGCCATTTCTGCTGCCGATTTTAAATACTGCTCTTCGGTATAGTCCTTAGGCCGGTGTTTATCCGCCAGCACCCTGCCCTGGTTAATGCACACCCGGGCCTCATGTGCCTCAAAATCTTCACGTTTAATAAAACGCACGGCATTAGTCGCCACCACGGGAAGCTTACATTCACCGGCCAGCTGTACCGCCTGATGCAGAAACAGTTCATCCCCGGGGTGTGAAATACGCTGCAGCTCCAGATAAAGCCGCTCTGGAAATAACTGCTGGTAAAAGCCAATGGCGGCTTTTGCCTCACTATAGTGCTCTTCTAATAACAGGCTGCCAATTTCACTGCCCTTGCCCAGTAATACTATTAAACCGTCTGAACGCTCAGCCAGCCAGTCTTTTTCAATCATGGCTTTGCCCAGATGCTGGCCTTCCAGATAACTTCGGCTGATTAAATGTTTCAGGTTCAGGTAG
>JALVDE010000192.1 GCA_027009375.1 Gammaproteobacteria bacterium | reverse complement strand
TTGGGTTGCTCCCATATTATGGCGTAGTGAATTCAGAAATATCTTAGCCCAATATTTACGAAAGAATTTATTAAATATAGATGAAATTTTACTCATCATTCAGCAAGCGGAAAAATTACTGACAGATCATGAATATGAAATTTCATCTGCACATATTATGCAACTCGTTAAAAGTAGCCAGTGCTCTGCATATGATTGTGAGTTTGTTGCCTTAGCACAATACCTGGATGTTCCTCTTATTACTACCGATAAAAAAATTCTTCGCGAATTTCCAGAGATAGCACAAACCGCTGAATCTTACCTCGCCTAACGCCAAAATCACCGACAAATTAAAGCTTGGCGACGATAGGAGCCAAGCTTTAATTTGTCCGAGTGAATTTTTTGTTAGGCAAAGAAACGCCCCGATTATTACCGAGGCTTTATTGATACTGAGGTTGATTTTAAGCAGTTTTCTTTCTTCTTGAAAACCCAATACTAGCCAAACCAAGACTTAGTAGAGCTAGTGAAGCAGGCTCTGTAACGGTTGCCGTGGTTGCACTCAGGGATACATTGTCGAAACCGATATCGAAAGGACCTTGGTTATCGACTTGGGCAAATCGTACCTGAAGAGTCTGCCCTTCAAACGGAGAAACCACACTGAAAATGTCTTGAGAAAAAGAGAGCCAAGGTTGTGGATTAAGAGAACCTGGTGCGGTTTGGATTGCGCTGAAAATAATGTCAGTGGGATTTACGGTATCGAAGAGAGCGGTTCCAGTGAGAATCTCCACTCGGAATTGCTGGTTGGAAGTACCAATATAAGATAGTGTGTCGGGGGTTGGGTTAATAAAACTACTTGCAAAATTCTGATACGAATAATCGAAACTAAAGGTAAATGATGTGAGTGCGGTTGGAACCACAAAACTTTGCCAGAAGATATTTTGACTAGGGCCGCCCTGATTACCTGCAAAAGCGTAGAAGTCGTTTGTTGGGGAAGAACCCAGAGTTGGATCTCCAGGGTTTGCAGCAACAAAAAGACTGGACCCTCCAGCTTGAGATGTGTTCCAGCCAGTGAAATCTCCTGTCTCAAAGTCGCCGTTTGTAATCAATGAGGCGTTTGCCATGCCAGCAGACAGCAGACAGCAGACAGCAGATAGCAGATTAGTTATTTTCTTCATTTTCTTCTCCAGATGTTAGAAAGGTTTCAAAGGTACTGAGTTTTTAGCAAAAAAGATGCCATATTTGTATGTTGCTGTTTTTTATCGGATTGTTACCCCCCCTCCCTCGAAGTGCTTCTCCAAAGTGTAAAAAAAGCTGACACTTTTTCACGACCAACCGCAAAAATATTTACGGCTGGTCGGTGTCACCCGATTCACTGCCTAACCAGTAGTTGACCAGATCTGTATAATACTAATTTTTTGAATGATAAACTTCTGTTTAAACAGGTGCCCCTTGAAGCTCTCGATAAACTTCATCATCTATTAAGTGCTTACGTTTACGGTCTTGCTATGCACTTGCCGCTACCAATGGCTGGACATGCTGTTTTGGTTTGTGGAGTGATAGATCATAAGTAGCCTGTAGATTGAGCCAGAACTCTGGCGACGTATTAAATGCCTCTGAAAGCAACCAGGCGGTATCAGGAGAAACCCCCCTTTTCCCCCTGACTATCTCATTAACCCGTTGAACCGGTATGCCAATATGCGCTGCCAAAGCTTTTTGGGTCAAACCTAGTGGCTCGATATACTCTTTAAGTAAAATAATCCCTGGATGGGTTGCTATTCTGTTAGTAGGAATCATTCTGTATCTCCGTAACTTATCTCAGTGGTAATCAATGATTTGAACATCGTGGGCGCTCAAATCTTGCCACCTGAACACAATACGCCATTGATTGTTGATACGAATACTATGAAAACCTGCAAAATCTCCTCTCAAGAGTTCCAAGCGGTTTCCAGGAGGAGATTTTAAATCATCCAGAGACTGCGCTGCATTGAGAATATCTAACTTGTACAGTGCTGCCTCTTTGATTTGATTCGGTATTCGCCTCGCTCTGCTACTCGAAACACCGTGAAAAAAATCAGACGTTGCGCGACTTCCAAAAGAAACTATTATATATTCAGTTTAATACGTTCACGGATGCCGTGCAAACGTGTTTATGCGCCATTATTATATGAAATTGAGTTGGTCTAACGGCTGGTCCTGTAAAATTTCTGGTTAAAACACAGGTTTTTGAGAAATCATTAAAATATTAGATTTCTACAACTTATCAGGTTTGCCAAAGCGTTTTTTAATATAGTTAATTACGACATCCTGAAACTCATCAGCAATGGCATCGCCCTTGAGTGTCACTGTCTTAACTCCGTCTTCATAAACCGGTGCCACCGGCTTTTCACCATTACCCGGCAGACTGATCCCGATATCGGCGTGCTTGCTTTCACCCGGTCCGTTAACCACACAGCCCATAACTGCAATATTCAGATTCTCTACACCAGGATACTGATTTTTCCACTGCGGCATGGAGCGCTTTAAAAACGCCTGAATATCTTTAGCCAGATGCTGGAAAGTATCCGAACTGGTGCGGCCACAGCCGGGGCAGGCTATTACGGTGGGGGTAAAGGTACGTAACTCCAGAGCCTGCAGGATCTCCTGAGCCACCTGCACCTCCTTTTCCCGCGGTGCACCGGGTTCCGGTGTCAGTGAAATACGAATGGTATCACCAATACCCTGCTGCAGAAGAATAGCGAGGGCGGCTGTAGAAGACACAATCCCCTTACTGCCCATACCGGCTTCTGTCAGTCCCAGGTGCAGAGCATAATCACAACGCGCACTTAAATCCTGATATACCTTAACCAGATCCTGAACCCCGGACATCTTGCAGGACAGCACAATTTTATTTTTAGACAGCCCCACCTGCTCAGCCATTCTGGCTGAATCCAGCGCCGAAGTAATCAGCGCATCATGCATCACATCAACCGTTTCCCTGGGCTCAGCCAACTGACTGTTTTTATCCATCATCCGGGCCATTAACTCCTGATCCAGACTGCCCCAGTTTACCCCGATGCGTACCGCCTTATCATTTTCACAGGCCAGCTCAATTAACTGAGCAAACTTGTCATCCCGTGAATTACCCCGGCCGATATTACCCGGATTAATACGATACTTGGCCAGTGTTCTGGCACATTCAGGATACTTGCTTAACAGCTTGTGCCCGTTAAAATGAAAATCACCCACCAGCGGAATATCCAGCCCCATTTTTTCCAGCTGGCTTTGAATTTTCGGTACGGCCTGAGCGGCTTCTTCTGTATTAACCGTGATCCGAACCAGCTCAGAGCCTGCTTTATACAATTGCGCACACTGCTTAACCGTGGCCATTACATCGGCAGTATCCGTACTGGTCATAGACTGTACAACCACCGGGTGATCGGCACCCATTAAAACTT
>JALVDE010000191.1 GCA_027009375.1 Gammaproteobacteria bacterium | reverse complement strand
AAGAAATAGAATATAACAGCACAAAAAATACCAGCAACAGGGTAACCAGATCCGCAAAAGTCACCATCCATGAAGGAGCACCTTCATCATCACTGATATCTTCAATATCTGACTCACGATCTTCTTCATAGTCTACTTCTGTACTTACTATGGCAGCAGATGAGGGTTTCTGTTGTTCTAAATCCAGATCTTCTTTCATTCAGGTCTGTTCACCGGTTATTTTCTGGTTTTTTTCTTACTGGTATTCATATCCGGTCTCTGGCTTCTGGGCAGATAGGAAGACAGACGTTCGTACACGGACAGCTGATTATTATCTTTTAATATACTGATGGCACCTTCAAATATAATTTCCAGGTTAATGACTTCAAACATGGTACGGGATTTCAGCTTGCCGGCAATGGGCAGAAAAATAACTGTAGCCAGCAGGGAACCATAAAATGTCGTTAACAGGGCCACCGCCATGGAAGGGCCGATAGTACTGGGATCATCCAGGGTGCTGAGCATCTGAATCAGGCCTATGAGGGTGCCGAGCATGCCGAATGCCGGGGCAAAGGTCGCCATTTTCTTAAATACATCCTGGACAATAAAATGCCGGGCTTTCATGGAGTTGATCTCGGTGCGTAACACATGACGGATCATCTGCTCATCAGAGGCATCGGCTATCAGATTACAGGCGCGTTTTAAAAAGGGGGAGCTGGTTTTAACTTCAGACAGCGCCAGCAGTCCCTTGCGGCGGCTTAACTGTGTCAGCTGCAGCATGGTCTGAATAAGCTGTTCCGGCCGCTGCTTATCAGTACCAAAAACAATAAAGGCACTCTTAAAGGCCGTTAGAATATCTTTCAGGGGAAAGGTCAGTAAGGTTGCGGCAATGGTGCCGCCAAAAACAATCATCATACCCGGAACGTTAATAAATGTTCTGGCATCACCGCCAAGTAAAATGGCCGAAAAAATAAGGGCAAAGCCGGAAATAATTCCGACCAGAGAAGCAAAGTCCATAAAAAAACCGTATAACAATTCAGGACAACTAAGGGTAATTACTTAGCTGTTTCAGGTTTAACTATAGGATATATTTAAATATAGGCAAGATAGAGTAAAAACAGATTATTTATAAAGCGAATATATACGCTTTATATGTGATGCAGTCCTTAATTTTAGAATAATTGTACATTTTATTTAATATCTTAAGATTCGCTTAAGCTTTTCTTAATGTTGCTATGTTAGCTTAATACCCGTTATGGAGGGGATGTGTAAGATAAACAACGTTAAGTTGTACTTTAATTCAGGAGGAAGTGAAATGTATAACAGGCTAAAACGAGGGTATACAAAAGAAAGCTATATTATACCGACTTTATTAATTTTTTTACTATCTGTGCTATGCCAGGCAGCTATAGCAGATGATAAGAAAGACACTAAATTTGTTATTAAGGAAGCCGTCTGGAAGGCGGATGATGGAAAACTTAAAATAAAAGGCAAGGGGAAAAACGGTAAGAAAGTCTCTGTCTATAATGCGGCAACGGACAGTTTAATTGGTACCGATAAGGTGGAGGATAAGAAATGGAAGGTCAAGGTTAAAGATCTTACTGTTGTTCCCTGCCGGATAAAAGCGGTTCAGGAAGATGGTAAAACAGACTATAAGGATGTGGAACACGCACCTGCGGACTGTGACCAGGGTGGCGGTGGAACTCCACCCGGTGATACGCCGCCTCCCATTGGTCAGACTGGTTTTACCATTTTAGCGGCCAATGATCTGGGTATGCACTGTGCCGATCAGGACTACCGAATTTTCAGTATCCTGCCGCCCTATAATGTAGTCAATGCACAGGTTATTCAAAAGGGCCAGGAGCCTAAAAAAATGTCTCCGGCAGATGGTATTCAGGTAACCTATCAGGCGGTTAATTCTAACTACTTTGCAAACTTTAATGATCCCAACCGTTTACCGGATGCAACGGACTCTCTGACCAGTACCGGTCTGAACTTACCGGCAGTTTTCAAAAATAATTTCTGGGACAGTCATCCGCCTTCCAGTACCGGCATAGACAAGATTGGCTTTATTGCTTATGAGCCTCTCTATCCGCCAACTATTCTGTCCCTGTTTCCTTCAACACCGGATCTGGGTTTACCGGCACCGGTTATCGAAGAGCTGTATCTTGGCAGCGGCAATCTGACGGCAGAGCAGGCGGCTATGCCGGGGCTGGCGAATACGCCTCAGCCGTTTCATGGCTATATAAACAATTACCCGTTTTTTATTAACTTCCCCTTTGGCTATACGGTACAGAATTTCAAGCGTTTTACTGCTGAAGGTGTACCGGTATCACCCATTGATGATCAGGGACGTTCTAACCCCTATCCATTAATGCGCATACAGGCACATGATAATGCAGGTAATGTACTGGCTTCAGTAGATACCGTATTACCCGTGGCTGCAGAAGCTGATTGTGCTATCTGTCATGCCACCCAGTCGGTCTGTGATGTGGACAGCACCAATTCTCTGGTATGTGATGATATTGCCAACTCAAAATATCCTGCGGTTAACTTTGTTGAAACCGCGGCTGAAGCGCAGGCTGTTATTGGTGCGACCCCGGAACAGAAGGTGATAAACAGTGCCAAGCTGAATATTGTGCGTCTGCATGATCACAAGCATAATACGGCTCTGGCCGGAACGGCACCGGACGGAACGAATGGTGACGGCACTTCACCTAATGTAGTGTGTGCTAACTGTCACTATTCACCGGCACTGGATCTGGCTCATCTGGGACCCACTGATGAAAATGGTAAGGAGCAGACTCAGCATATCAGTATGTCCCGTGCCATGCACAGTGTTCATGGCAACCTGCCGAAGAATGATCCGGTTAACTACGGTCATCTGTTCCCAACAATGCCGCCTCCCGGTCCGGCCCGTGATCCGGTGCTGGCTCAGGAAACCCTGATGGAAACCTGTTATAACTGTCACCCCGGTAAAAGCGCTAAATGTTTACGTGGTGCTATGGGCGGTTCCGGTACTGTCTGTCAGGACTGTCACGGTCAGATGAGTCAGGTGGGTGATGACTTTACTGAAGGCTTCCCTGTTGCCGGTTTCCCTGGTGGTGCTGATCTGAGCAAGCGGGTTTCCTGGGCATCAGAACCATCCTGTGACAGTTGTCATGTGGGTGATGCCGTACAGGTGGAACAGCTAAAACAGTCCGGTCAGCTTCAGGATACTGTGATTAATGCTAATGACAGTCATACCAATAAGGATGGTCTGCGTCTGTTAATGGCTTATCGCCTGTCCAATCATAAGGCTAATGGCGGTCCTGATAATCTTCCTCTGTTGCGTTTTGCCGAGTCACGCTTTGCCACTACGGAAGCTCTGTATCGGCTCAGCGGGGCGGATAACGGTACAGGTAAAGGTCATGGCGGCTTAAGCTGTGAAGGCTGTCACGGCAGTACCCATG
>JALVDE010000190.1 GCA_027009375.1 Gammaproteobacteria bacterium | reverse complement strand
CTGTGTCCAGTGTCAGTCTACTGGGCGGACTGGCTCCGGATACTGACCAGCCCATGCCCCTGGAGATGCAGCAGCAGTTAAAAGCCACCTGGCAGCGAATTGAGCAGCAAGTACCCGGCATCCACTTTAATTATGACTTCTGGGAACAGGCCGAACAAACCCGACCGCGCCGGACCACTTACCCGGCCTGTCGGGCTGTTATTGCCGCCCGTCAAATAAATCCCGGAAAAGAAGCCGCCATGATTGAGGCCATTCAGAACGCTTATTACCAGCAGGCCAGAAACCCGTCTGATCCCGACACACTGACGGCCATAGCACAGGAAACAGGCTTAAAGGCCGATCAGTTTTCCCGACACTTACATGCACCGGAAACACAGCACATTCTGGATCAGGAAATTGCCCGCAGCCGTCAGCTTAATGTCAGCTCTTACCCTTCCCTGGTATTGCAAACCCATGATCAGGCCACCTCAGTCAGTATTGACTATAACAGCCATCGGAATATACTGAATACTATTAATTCAATCCTGAATTTTGCATAAAACAACTATTTAATTCTTATATAGATCTTTAATAAACATAAATAAATATACTTAAGCTGAGAACCACCATGAATAAAAATAATAACCTTATTTTTGGCTTTTTACTGTTTACCATACTGATGCTTTCAGCCGGCCGGACTTTTGCTACCCCGCCGCTGGCTTATGAAGGCCGGCGTCTGTATGTTTCTTATTGCCAGTTATGTCACGGCACTGCCGGCCAGGGTGACGGACCGCTGGCAAAAGTCATGCAGATCAAGCCTGCTGATCTGAGCACCACCATACGGGCCCGCAGTGATACCATTTTAAAGAAAATCATTACCGGACGGGGTAAACAGACTATTACCGGACGTGACAGACACAACCTGCTCAGCGAAGCCATGCCGGAATGGAAAGACATTTTCAGCGATGAACAGCTGCAGGCACTCATTGCCTACCTGCGTTTTATGACTAATACCTCCAGACACCCGTTAATGGGCGATCCGGTGGTGGGTATGAAGCTTTATCATACTTACTGTCAGGTCTGTCACGGTGAAGAAGGTGACGGCGAAGGTATTATGACCCAGTTAATGGGTATAACCCCAATGGATCATACCAATCCAAATGAAACCAATCCGCTTAGTAATGCCGACATTATTAACAGTATTCTCAAAGGCAAAGGGCGTTATATGCCGGCCTGGGAAGGCATACTAAGTCAGGAAGATGCTGAAGCTCTGGTCAGTTATATTCGCCTGCTGGCTCATTAATGCAGGGCTTATTTAACTTCGTAACACAATAATACTCAATAAGTTCAGCTGTTTAATACCAGCATAATACCTGGCAATAATAAGGAAAATACAATGAGTGAAAAAACAGAGATTGATGACTTAAAAGCAGAGTTTAAGAATCTTAAAGAAGATATTGCCGCATTAACCGCGGCTGTAGAAGCCTTAAATCAGGGTAAAACGGCTGAAGCAACGAACGAAGATGATAATGAAAACGCATCAGTTGTTGATCAAATTGAAGAAGATTTTGAAAAATATAAGCAAGAAGGTGAGGCTCTGGTACATACACTTGACTCCAATATCAAGGCCAATCCCGTGCGCAGTGTTTTAGTGGCTCTGGGTGTAGGCTATGTGCTGGCTCGAATTATGGGACGCAAATAATGAAACCGGTATCACTATCAGATTATGTTATCGCCCTTTTAGAACTGCTGGAGGCAGAAGGCCGGGAACTTAAAAAGCATACCGTCAAATTAGGTTATTCTCTGGGTTTAATCAGTTTAGGTTTTACCCTGGCTCTGATTGCCTTTGGTTTTTTCCTCTGGGCCATATACGGCCTGCTGACCCATACCATGAGTCCTGAGATGGCCGCACTGACCATGTCAGGAGTGGCCCTGATCTTCGCCTTTATTCTGTTTGGAGTTTCAAAATGGATACGCCACTGACACCGGAACAGGCCAAACAACGGTTAAAGAGCATAGCCTCTCAACAACGTCATGTTAATAATACTATGACGGTAGCGGAAGCAAAAAACCAGTTAAAGACTCTGGATGAACAGCTTGAGCTGCCGGCACTGGCTACTTATCTGGATCAGGGCGATTTTAAAACAATAGCCCTGCTTATAACGGCATGGGCATTAAGCCAGACAGGACGAAACGCTTTAACCCCCAGACTGACAACACTGGTTAATTTTATTTTTCCACGCCGGTAATTCATCACAGCCTGCTGTTATAATCAGTCTAACTTTAATGCAATATACTAAAAACCAACTATAATTAGTATATTAGATTGTAATAATATCTATTTTATGGGGCGTTTTAGAGGATTTGCTACTTGGTTGTTGATACACAGGCCAGCAGGGATAAACAGATCACCGAAAAAATAGCCGAATTGCTCTATTTGCAGGCACCGGTGTCTAATAGTGCTATTTTAGTGGTAGCCCTGCTTTATTATTTTATTCTTCGTGATTATCTGCCTGCCGATTTACATTTTATCTGGCCGCTCCTTATGTCGTTTACGGCCGGTATCCGCCTGCTGCTCTGGTACCTCAATAAACACACACCAGACCGATATAGCGCCGTTCAATGGATACGCCTATATACCCTGGCAACGGGCTTGGCCGGACTGGCCTGGAGCAGTGTCCTGTTTTTTCCCTATACCCATTCAGATATTTTTCTGTTTTCTGCACTGGCTATGATGGTTTTTGGTGTTACCGCTTCTGCAGTGGCTATACTGGCGGTCCGAATTCCAGCTTTTTTAATCTATGTTACGCCAATACTGACCGGATTTATTATTAAACTGTCACTTATTAATTTTCAGGAGTATTCTTTATTAATTCTTTCTGTTTTTCTCTATACATTAATAATGGGTCTGTTTGCCCGCAATACTCATGAACATATTATCAAATCCATTTTACTGGAATTTCATAATCAGGAACTGATCAATAAACTTCAGGATGAAGTCACCCAACGTGAATCTCTGGTAAAAGCCAGAACAAAAGAACTCGAACAGAGTAATCAGGCACTGTCCAGTTCTGAACAGCTGCTCAATAACGTCATTAACGGTGCTGAACTGGGCTATTGGGATTACAATCTTAAAACCGGTGAACATACAGTAAATGATCGCTGGCTGGAAATGCTGGGGTTAACACATTCTGATATTGATAATAATATCAGTGACTGGGAATCACGTGTTCATCCGGAAGACAGAAAACGCTTAAATTCTATTTTAGAAAAAGCAATTACTGACCAGAAACCTTATAGTGCTGATTTTAGAATGAAACACAGAGATGGACACTGGGTGTGGATCCAGGGTTCCTGTTCTGTTATTGAATATGACAAACAAACCGGAGAACCACTGCGTCTCTGCGGTACTCACCAGGACATCACTTATCGAAAAAATATAGAAATGGAGCTGGACTACCAGGCCAAACATGATTTTTTAACCGGGCTGAATAACCGGGTTGAATTAGAAAAACACTTTAAGGAAGAACTGCTCAGAACAGAGCGTTATAATCACAGTTTATCGATCTTTATGATTGATATAGACCATTTTAAACGTATTAATGATCGTTACGGACATCAGGCAGGTGATAATGTACTGAAACTGTTTGCTGACTTTTTATTAAGCTCTGTCCGAACCAGTGACTATGTTGCCCGATACGGCGGGGAAGAATTTGTGGTTATTTTACCTGAAACTGCCCGAACTAAAGCCATGGAACTGGCTGAACGGCTACGTTTGAAAATATCCGTACAGGATATTGAATTAGAACAGACAACGGTTAATATTACCATCAGTCTGGGGATAGCTTCTTATCCTGAACATGGCAATGAGTATCAAACGCTACTCAGAATGGCAGACACTGCTATGTACAAGGCCAAACACAGGGGTCGGAACCGGGTTGAAGTAGCCGCCTAAACAGCGCTATTTTCTACATTCATTTAACATTTTCTGCATCACCTCCAGTCCCAACTGACGACAGTGGTTGATATTTCTTTGGGGAATATCTTCAGGATTCGGATAATTCTGCAGTACCTGCTCCAGACTGGCTTCCCGGATAATGTGCAGCATGGGCCAGGGAGAACGGTTAGTATAATTGGCCGGATCATCCGGAGCCGTATCAGCAAAGCAATAATCCGGATGAAAACTGGCCAACTGAAAAACCCCTTCATACCCCTGGTCGATTAATAATTGATTAGCAATTTCCAGAAAATTCAGGTAGTCATCAAAATTGTCAGTCATATTTTCAAGAATAAACAGCGTGGTTTCCGTATCGCTGTTCTGTTCCAGGTATTCACACTCCCTGAACAAATTTTCCAGGGCAGTTTCAAACTGACCTGAAGATTCCACGACAAAGCGGATCCGGTCAGCATCCCGCTCTTTTTTAGCAAAGGGACAGATATTATGCCCAATAACGACCTTATCCAGCCAGCACTGGGTTTGTTGAATAATACTTTTATGTTCGGGCATATTAATTACCATTGTTTTTTGACAGGAATAACAAAGAATTATTCAGGCCTTGAATTGTCTTAATATTTAGTATATTATAACTTTCTTAAAAATAACCTAGCATTTTAATTGGTTATTTAAGATAGAAACATTGAGTTTACATACCACCAACACAATATAACACTATAGAGTGATTGTCATTCTGCTGTCATAACTATTTGTTATTGTCACTATACATTCAAACAGTATCAAAATTTACAGCAACTAATACTCACCAACAGAAAGAAACAGGATTTTATTCAGGGGACGGATATATGATGGATATACAGAAAACACCTTTTAAAATAAAACCTTTATCAGGGTTTAAATTGTCACCGGTTATCCGGCATATGCTGGAGAAACTGGCTGTATTTCTATTACCTGTACCTATGCTGTTATTGGTGATGGGTACGATAGGCATTATTAAGAATGACTCACCAGACAACCTGGGTTCCATCAGCAGTCTGAGTCAGAGCTTTTTAAATTATTTTGAACTGCACACCTTAATTTTTATGGGCGCTCTGGGCATTACCCTGATTGTCTGGCTTATTACCCGTAATATGTGGGGCAAGTAAAGCCTCCTCTAATACCCTCAGTAATTAAACGACAGCCACTGCGGCAGTTGCCGGACGGCCTTATTTAACTGCCGGTCCTGCCCTCTGGCATCCGGGGTCATACTTTCCAGTAAAGACCAGAACTGTTTTGAGTGATTCATGTGCCGAATATGAGCCAGTTCATGCAGCAGCACATAATTCATTAAATGTTCCGGTAAAAAAATCAGCCGGTAATTCAGATTAATATTTTGCTTTGCCGAACAGCTTCCCCAGCGGGTTTTCTGTGCCCGTACCGTCAGGCGCTGATAAGGCAGATCAAACTGTTCACTGTACTTATCCAGACGGATCTGTAAAAACTCATAGGCATAATCTTTAAAAAACCGTTCAAATAACTGAAAAACCTGCCTGTTATTGCTTATACGTCCTCTAATCTGAAGTTCAAAGTCACTGGTATGAGTCAGGCTTAAATTTTCAGTATCATAATCCTGTTGATAGCTGACACTAAAATTCTGATCCAGTGCAGACAATGCGATATTTTCTGGCAGTTCGCAATCTTTGGGCAGCGGCTTTTGCGCCTGTTCAGCCTGTAACTTTTCCATCACCGAATCAATCCAGGACTGCTGTTCCTTAACAAAATCAGGTACCCAGGTCTGAATCTGCCTGTTAGTCATTTTACGGGGAACCACGACTACCACTCCTTTATGCAGGGAAACACGCAGGCGCATATATTTGGCCCGGCTGGAAACTTCAATACGATATGGATGGCTGGTTTTTTCCATTGATATAATAAGTAACTTATTAGAATTTTTAAGTGTTAACTGCTATGCTGTGGTTAATAAGAATTAATAAATCTAAATTAATCAGTTGAACCTGCTGATTAATTTAGATTAAAAAAAAGTATACCAGAAGCCCATGGCAGAACCCACTTCCACTGAATATATTGAACTTAAACGCTCTGTAGAATTGCTTGAACTGGGCATGTTTGTGACTCGCCTGGATCGTCCCTGGGAAGAAACCGATTTTGTTTACCAGGGTTTTCAGATCAATAGCCTTGATGAACTGCACGCCCTGCAGGCGCTGTGTGACTATGTTTATGTACGTGCCGCCAAACAGACATGGCAGCCCGGCCAGGACAGACAGGCAGCTAACAAAAAAGCCATACCGGAACGCATTAGTTACATTAATAAAATCCCAATTAATGAGGAACTAAATAATGTCCGCTCGGCCTATAAGGATGCCTGTTCACAGATGGGCGCTATTCTGGATACCATCCGCTTAAGCGGCGAACTGGACATAGACAAAGTCAACGAAATTGTGGATGAATGTGTTGACAGTATCCTGAGAAATGATTCAGCCCTGGTCTGGTTGACCCAGATCCGACATAAAGACAGTTACACCGCAGAACACTCCTTAAGAGTCTGTATTTATGCTATTGCCCTGGGCAGGGAACTGGGTTTTAGAGAACTGGAACTGCAGAATCTTGGTACCTGTGGTTTGCTGCATGATGTGGGTAAAGTTAGAATTCCAAAGGAGATCCTGACCAAACAGAGCAATCTGACACCTGAAGAAGTTAAAATCATGCAGGAACACCCGGTTTACGGCAAAAAACTGCTGATATCAAAATCCGGTGTCTATCCCGGTGCCGTAGATGTCGCCTATTGTCACCATGAACGACTGGACGGTTCCGGTTATCCCCGGGGTATTACCGGAGAACGGATCCCCTACTATGCCAAAATTATCGGCATTATTGATGCCTATGACTCCATGATTTCAGATAAGCCCTATAGCAAGGGTATCACCACTCTGGATGCCTGTCGGCATATTTACCAGTGCAAAAACACTCTGTTTGATAAAACCATTCTGGGGCATTTTATCCATTTTATCGGTATCTATGCGCCCGGCAGCCTGGTGGAAATGAACACCGGCGAAATTGGTATTATTATTGAGACCAATAATGAAGACGGCATTAAGCCCAGAATATTACTGATACTGGGTTCAGACAAGCTTCCTAAAAACGGCCGTATTATTGATCTGAAAAAAGGTGATATTACTTTTACCAACACCGCTTATGTCATTAAAAAATCTCTTGCCAACGGAGCTTACGGAATCAATGTCGAAGATTATCTGGATCAGGTTATAGCCAATTAAGCAAGCTATATCCCCGCTCTGGGGGTTTAGTTTATGGGCAGCGAAATACTGCACCAATAGGCAGGTGATCAGAGAGTTTACGCCAGCGTTTATTAGAAAAAGACAGAGCCTCCTGCAACTCCACCCCCCGAAAATAAATTCGGTCCACCTGCAGGGTTGGATGCCATACCGGAAAGGTTCTGGCATGCTGGCCTTCATAATGCAGAAAGGCCTCTTCCAGGCCCAGATCAATTTTCATATGCTCAATAGCCCGTTTACGCCAGTCATTAAAATCTCCGGCCATAATTAAGGGTTCATCATGAGGTATGGTCTGATCTATGGTTTTGCCAATCTGCACCAGCTGCATTTCCCGCTCGGCTTCAAACAGCCCGAGATGAACACAGACCAGGTTTAAGGTTACTTTAGAAGGCAGCAGTATTTTAGCGTGTAAAAAACTGCGGCTGGCAAATTTGGCTTTGGACAAGTTCTGATTATGCCAGCTGATGATCGGGAATTTACATAGAATGCCATTACCATGATGGCCTTTTTTGTAAATGGCATTTTTAGCGTACAGGGAAAAAGGCCAGCGGTTTTCGGCCAGAAACTCTCCCTGGGGTTTCAGGGGCCAGGATTCAATACGGCTGCTGTTTTTATAATGCTCGCCCTGAAGTTCCTGCAGAAAAATAACATCGGGATCAATTTCTTCCAACGCTTCACGAATACCAAACAGGGTAAAACGGCGGTTGGCGACACTGAAACCTTTATGAATGTTATACGTCAGTACTTTAAATGTTCTATCAGACACAGAATCTCTTTAACAGGTTCTTTTAACAGATTACAGTTAGTGTGCATCCATTTTCAGCAATAATTTCTGACCACACCGGAAACCACCCCTAAAATCTGCACTTCTTCATTTTTCAAAAATATGGGTGCCATATCCGGATTGGCCGGCTGCAGACGGATCCCCTGTTTTTCAATATAAAACTTCTTCAGGGTCACCTGTTCATTATTGATCAGACAAACTACCGACTGGCCGTTCCCGGCATGTTCGGTTTTTT
The DNA here is from genome assembly GCA_027009375.1 of Gammaproteobacteria bacterium. GTDB lineage: Bacteria > Pseudomonadota > Gammaproteobacteria > GRL18 > GRL18 > JANELJ01. Next base: position 3,856 of record JALVDE010000190.1, on the reverse strand, counting down.
CAATAATAACCACGTCACCGTCCTGTATATTATCATCAATCATGGAGTGACCGCGAACTTTTAATGCATAAGTATTGCGGCTGACCATGCTTTGAGGCACAGAAATCGTTTCATTTTGTTCTACCCGTTCAATAGGCTGTCCGGCAGTAATAAAACCCGACAGGGGTATCTCTGTCATGGGCTCGGAGTCATTCTCTCCGTCCAGAACTTCGAGCTCTGAAGTCCATACCGGACGTTTATTCTTGGGTAATAAATAACTGATTTCTGCCGACATTTTGCTACCTCTATATACAACGAATTATACGCAAACGAACACTCAACATAGACTCATTGCAAAAATACACGAGTCCCTTAACAGAGCCTAACTATTTTTTGTACATTAATCAAGAAAAATAGTACATTGTCTGATTATATTGGCAGGACAGGATCACACTGTAAATTCAACCATCAGCTTTTTCAGGGCAATTCAACGGAGCAGTGGGTTAAGTTCTTTGCTTTAGAAGAAAATTTCTTATCAAATGTATAGAGCCTGTCGTATTGCTGGCATTGTGTTAAATGAAGGGCATCGGAAAAATCCAGTCCCTGTCTATGCCATTCAATAGCCTGCGCTATAAATGTAGGGTTAGATAAATGGACATTACTTAATCCAAATAACTTAACCAGAGCATTGCAAATATCCTCAGAAGAAAATTCATAGGCGTATCTCAAAACCCATTCAGTTTCCAGAATGACAGTGTCTGAAATAAAGACATCCTGAGTATTAAAAATTGAAAAAGCTTTTTTGTATTGTCTGGGGTCATCATGAGTAAGAAAACGAATGATGATATTTGTATCCACAGCAACCATTAATACTTATCCTTAATTCCTTGTTTAATGGCATCAGCCATATCATCAATTGTTTTTGCTTTGCCTTTATACTTTAAACAAGAGGCAACCTCAGCAATGTCAGTTTCATCAAATGGGGTTTTAGGCTTAAGCAACACACCATCGCCAAGATCCACAACAACAAGCTCTTGCCCCGTTTCCCAATGGTGAGCACTTCTAAGAGGCTTAGGAATGATTACCTGACCTTTGCTTGATAATTTAGTGATATTTGTGGACATACTAGCACCTAAAAGTAAGAATAATGTAAGAATAATGTAAGAATCTTATCGCAGATTCAACCTTGAGTCTATACGAATGTGCAACATTGATGATAGAGTAAACTTACCGTTAATGACATGGATATGTGGATAAGACTTATACTAAACCTCTATTTATGGATTGCTTTATAAATGGGGGATTACCATCTGGCCATTATTGTTTTTTAGATTTTTATTTAATCAACATTATTCGCTGTTAAGAATAACGATTTTTCAAGAGAAGTAAAAAAATCCTGATAGGGTTTTGGATCATTTACTTCTTGTATATTATATTGAGCATTTGCCCTTACTAGAACTTGTTTTTTCCCCCTTTTACGCACTGTGACAGTCATTTTTAGTTGATATGCAATATACTCATGCTTACCAAATTTTGTGCCTGAAACTGAACCAAGAACCAAGTCTGCATTATCTAATACAAAACCCAAATCTTGTAAGGTTGAAATAACAGCACGAAGAACCATTGCTTTATCAGATGTATCAAATGCACGAGTTTGGATACTTCTTAATTGAACTTGACTTTTGTCTGTTGCAAGAAGTTGTTTGTTTGGATTTGTTTGACATCCTGATAAAACACTAATAGTAATTATAGCAATAGCCAAGGCTTTAAATTTATTTGTTATTATTATTTTCATATTTTTTGTCCTTCGAGAAATACTGATTTAGAAAGTTTAGAAAAGAATTCCTGATAAATTTCTGGATCTGACATTGTTTCTGCTTTTGTTACTTGATTATTAGTATTCCACACTATTCTTTGAAAAGTTGCTCTTACACGTATCTTATTTCCACTTGAGTTTGGTGATACAACAATTGCAATTTTAAGTTTTTGATTCTTATCTATCGCCATTGAACTGCCACCAAGAAGAGCTAGTACTACAGCAGCAGTTACTTGAACTGCATCAGTTGCATCTCTATCTTTTGTCCCAAACAAAAAGCCCAGTTTGGTTTCTGATTCATCTATACTAAACCCTAAGTCTTGCAAAACTCCAGCACAAGCAGATAATATCATTTCCTCATCATTGGTATCATATAGTCTTGTCTGAATTTGCCTATCTTCAAGGCTTGTTGGACTGAGGGCAAGAGCTTCCTTTGGTATTGTTTGCTGGCATCCAAGGGTAAGGAGTGTAAAAAACAAAACAACACTTAAGATAAATAAATTATTCATAAAAATAAGCCCTTTGATTTTAGAAGCGTGACGTATGGTATGCAAAATCCCTAACCCGAGAGTTTTTATCAAACTTTATAATAATTGTTAGAGTTCTTTGTGAAGTGGAAGATGCTCCTGTTGATTTACTATAACTTCCACCACCACCACCAGCAATAGATCCGCCCCACCCAAGTATAAGTGTACTTATACCACCTTTAGAAGTTGAATATGCTGTTTCGGTAGAAAGCTTGTCATATATCCAAACCTCTCTTCTCTCTTCATCTGTTGAAACTATGTTTGGTGAACCTAAAGATGCTACAACTTCAGCGCCTGACATTCCGACTTTAATTTCTTTTTGGACTGTACCAACTGTAACTCTCTCCCCTTCATTAATTGAAACAGCTTGCCTATGTTCTCCAACGGAGATACAACCTGATATTAATCCAAGAGTTATTAAGGTTATTGTTGTAATTCTTTTTTTCATTAGAGTTCCCAAAATAATAAAATGCAGGGTTTTATGGTTAAACATTTAGTGTAAATTCGCATAAATTATAGATAACTAAAGAGCTTCTTGCAAAATTATGAGGCTTAATTGTTAAAATCAGCGAATAAAGGGCACAGAATAAGATTTTTCTATGCTATTATTGGCTAAATTTTGACCGAACCAATAGGGTCAGATAAATTGAAGAGAATAAAAAGTCTGCAAAATATCTGTCACCATCCACAATAGTCAATTCTAAGGTTTTTCCAATACAGGCAAAATGTCCGTTATTTGTACGACCTTGCCAATTACATAAAATAACACCTTGAGCACGTATTAACTCAAAATTCAGGCACGTCTTCATCATGCACATCAATAACGTCCCCTCACATATCGACACTTTTAATAATGCAATACCATAAACAAAGCACTAAAAATATGTGAAACATCTGCTTTTTTAAATCACAGAATACAAGACGGCATCTTCAGCAAGGTGTGCGGACAATGGATACAGTATTTGCATCTAAATAAGAATGATTAAAAGTATCCTCCTGCCCTGTTATATTGGCGCTTTTACAGCCCCTGTATAAAAAGGTTTATCACAATGAATATTCATAGACCTGGTGACCTTATTGATCACGGACTGAATGGGATTAACCACACTGCTGACCAGTACATTGACCTCCTTAACTCTGGGTGAGGACAGTTTACCCATCACCTGTTCCTTATAGACAGGACAGCCGTATTTATCCACCGTGGACACATTAAAATCAATAAATTGATCCTTAATGGTATCAATTTTACCGGTAATGGCCAGGCGGAATTTGTCAGTTGCAAAGGCGACATCCTTCATGGTCGCAATACCATTGGCAAAAGCTATTTCTGAATGCAGCTGCTTAATCTGGCTGTTACCTTTATTTGCAACACTCTTAACCAGATTCCGATAATCATTGCCCTTGGTCACCAGTACCCCTGCCGGTCCTAACAGGACGACTGCACCGACATCCAGCATCCCCACACTCTGAGAATTCTGGAAGTCTTTAAGCACCTTGTTTAAATTAAAGCCGTGCAATTGCAGGTTATCGCCTT
>JALVDE010000189.1 GCA_027009375.1 Gammaproteobacteria bacterium | reverse complement strand
TTAGCGATAGGTTTAGTAGGGATTGGATTTTCAAGAAAAAAGAAAACTGTTTAATCAAATAAGATTATATGTTTTGTAAAGCCTCAGTTTTTACTGGGGCTTTTTTATGCCTATATTGTAAACACCCAGTGTCAGGTTTTAATAAGAGAAATACTGGCTTTTTCGTAAGTAACTTTGCTATAGTAAACACTAAAAATAATCAGACAGGATGTCTGGTAAATTATAATAATTATTGATAAAAACCCCTATATCCTGGATTTTCCCGGTTTGATAATATCCTTAAGGACGAACTTCTGACGACTTCTGCATTTTGTATTAATTTTTTTGGAGAACAGCCTTGTTTAAAAATATACTGGCCTTTATTGGTCTTGTCAGCATTATTGCCATTGTTATTGTTTACCTGGGGTTAAAAAATACCTTTAGTGAGTTTGATCCCGGTGCAGAAAAAACCTATACCGATATGGTTAAAACCATTATTGAAACTAAGGATGCCGCCAGTGCGTCTATCTGGAAAGTCCCTGTTCAGGAAGGTCTGACTGCAGAAGAAGTGGAAGAAACCATGAAGTTTGTGGCCAATGAGCATAATATTGCTAATGTGGGTGAGCTGCCTTTATCAAAAGATATTACTGCCAAATTAGGTAAGCCTTATCGATTTGTGAAGATATTCCTGTTCTGTAATTCGCTTACCGCGGCACAGATGCTGGATTATAATGATGCCTTTTCCGCATATTTACCCTGTCGTATTACTTTAATAGAAGACCATACCGGTAAACTCTGGCTCTATACTTTAAATATGGATCTGATGATCCATGGTGGTAAGCCTCTGCCTGCTGAACTGAAAGCTGAAGCTGTAAAGGTTAAAGAAATTATTCTGGATATTATGAAGCGCGGTGCAGAAGGGGACTTCTAAATAACCTGCTAAACAGATAATCATGCATCCTGTAATACAGGAAGAAAAAACCGGGTGTGCAATAGCAAGCTGTGCGGCTATTGCAGGCCTGTCTTATCAACAAGCCCAATCGATTGCCCGTTTTCTGGGTATTTATGCCGATGATCCAGCTCTTAAAAATAATATCAGGACTGATTTCGGGCGTATTAAACCACACTGGTATATTGAAATTGTAAGATGAATATTACTTCAATGTCAGAATATATTTCATATTATAGAATTAAATATCAAAATATAATTATTTACTAATAAAACTATAATTTATTAACTATACTGTAAATAGTAGCTGTTCGGTTGCAACTACTGAATTTTAAAATTTATGGTATAGATAAAGTCTTTGATATTTTGATGTTTAAGCAGTTTCTTTTAAATAATTTTACTCATGATATTGCGGATGAGTTATTTCAGATAAAACTGCGGATCGGTTTTGTTCTTTTTTGTGCGCTTAGCGTATCTCTGCTGCAAATTTTTAATACTGAACTGAATATAGTTCGAAACGCTTATATCTATCTGGTATTTGCCTTCGTTTTAGTTTACAACCTCATTTATTACGTTTTTATCCGTTTTTATCCCGAGCGTTATATTCTGATAAGAATTATTATTATTATATTTGTTGATATCAGTAGTACAGTATATGAGATCCATCTGGTTGAAAATTATTCGGCTTTATTTGTACCGGCATTATTATGGTACATTGTAGGTTATGGTTTGCGCTACGGGGTTTTCATTGGTTATGTCGCTTCTTTTTTTACTATTTTCTGCTGGTTGATACTTATTAATACATCGCCAATCTGGATTGAAAACAAATACTTTTCCTATGGCTGGGCCTTTGCTTTTATTTTAATACCCCAATACTATTTTGTGTTAGTCAGGCGTTTGCATCTGGCCATTAATAAGTTAAATCTTGCCTATAAGAATGTTGAACATGAAGCCCAGTATGATCATCTTACTGATTTGCCAAACCGGTCTTTTTTCCAGGTAAAACTTACGACCATGCTTTCCGAGTCTATCGAGGCTAATAATAAAATTGCACTGTATTTTATTGATCTGGATAATTTTAAAGCCGTCAATGACACCCAGGGGCATGATACAGGAGACTCTGTTTTAATTGAGGCGGCTATTCGACTGCAGGATATCTGTGAACCCT
>JALVDE010000188.1 GCA_027009375.1 Gammaproteobacteria bacterium | reverse complement strand
GAGCCATACTGGCGCGATCCACCTTGGTTAGAATATCGCCTACCAGGTAGGTTTTCATATCGATATATTGTACCAGGGACAGGGGATCATCCGTGGGCGAATTTTCAGCGTGTTTTCTGAATACTTCGATGGCATTATAGCCTTGCAATTCACTTTGCATGTGCGGACTGTATATGCTTTGTCGCAATTGATCCGTTAGAATTGAAAAATTATGAAAATAGCCTTCAATCGGATCACGGGCTAAAGCCTGGAAGGTGGTTTTTGCTCTGAAAATTTTGGGCGCCCAGTCCGCCTTGGGATAAACTGAACCTAAAAAACCAAATAGCCCGTGACGTATTGAAGAAGGAAATAAACTTCGCAGACGTTCTTCATTCATATGCCAGCGATAACGACGATAACCGGCAAAGGTTTCATCACCACCATCACCTGATAAGGCTACAGTGACACGCTTACGGGCTAATTGACAGACTCTATAAGTAGGCATGGCCGAACTGTCAGCATAGGGTTCATCATACAGATTGGCCAGTTTATCTATTAAACTGAAGTCTTCTGCATCTACCGTGTCCAGATGATGATTGGTATGATACTGCTCTGCAACCTGTGCAGCATATTGGGATTCATTAAAGGCTTTAACATCAAAACCAATGGCACAGGTATTAACCGGTTCATCCTGTAATTCAGCCATGAGGGCAACTACTGCGCTGGAATCAACCCCTCCTGAAAGAAATGCGCCCAGAGGAACTTCCGCAATCATACGTATATCAACAGCTTCTTTCAGGCGCTGTATTAGTTCTTCTGATGCTTCCTGCTCACTCATGGCTGGTAAGGGTTTAAATGGGATATCCCAGTATTGTTTCAGTTGTTCAGCCTGCTTACCCGGTTGTAAGCTTAAGGTATGGCCGGGTGAAAGTTTATAAACATTTTTATAAATGGTTCTGGGTTCAGGTATATAACCTAAAGCAAAATATTCTTCCGTTGCATAATAATCCAGTTCTTTTTTAAACTCCGGATGGGCCATTAATACTTTGAGCTCCGAACCAAAAATAAACTGACCATTTTCCAGCCAGGCATAATACAGAGGTTTTATACCCAGCCTGTCCCGTGCAATAAACAGGCTTTGCTTTTTAGTATCCCAGATTGCAAAAGCGAACATACCTCTGAGCTTTTCTACACAGGCTTCGCCCCATTCCTGCCAGGCACAGACAATGACCTCTGTATCACTATGGGTCTGAAACTTATGGCCTCTCTGGATAAGGATGTTCCTTATTTCCTGGAAATTATAAATTTCGCCATTAAATACAATAACAACCGATTTATCCTGGCTATAGAGTGGCTGCTGTCCCGTTGAAATATCAATAATTGACAGGCGTCTGTGAGCCAGTCCAACACCCTGGGCATAAAAATAACCGCCATCATCCGGGCCTCTGTGAACCTGAACCTGATTCATAGTTTCCAGAATTTTCGGATTGATATCTTTACCGGCCTGATTCGGGATTGAGAAATCCCAGATCCCTGCTATTCCACACATATTATGCAACCATCTTTTGTTTAATGAGTGTTGTGTAAACTCGATTGTAATTATTTACCATAGTATCAATACTAAAATATTGTTCAATTGTTTTTCTGGCCTGTTGGCTATGTTTTTTAAGCAGTTCCGGTGATGTTATATACAGCAGGCATTTGTCCTTTATCGCCCCCGGATCAGAACGGGGTACTATCCATCCGGTCTGAGCATTTATTACCAGCTCTGAATTTCCTCCAACATCGGTTGCTATAACCGGCAGTGAGCAGGCCATGGCTTCAAGAATAGTATTGGATATACCTTCTGCCAATGAGGGTAAAACAAAAACTGACATTATACTCATTAATTGCGGCACTTCATCCCTGGCACCAGCCAGCCAGACTTTATCCTGGAGCTGTTCTGCCTGTATTTTCTGCAGTAATTTATTTTTCTGTGAGCCATCACCTACCAGCAGTAATTTAATGTCTTTGTTTTCAACTTCCGGCTGCTTTAATAATAAAATAAATGCATCCAGTAAATTCATTTGATCTTTTACCTGTTCCAGGCGCCCTACTGTTCCTATAACCAGAGTATCCTTGTTAAAAAAACCTTCCGGAGCACCTAACGGCTGACTGTTCACGTTTTGATGAACATGGAACTTATTAATATCAACACCATTGCAGATAGTGGTTATTTTGTTTTCCTTTATACCGACTTTTTGAGTCAGGTAATTTTTTAAATCCTGAGACAGTGGAATATAGTGATTAACTAAATAGGAAAACAGCTTTCTTATTTTCTGATAACGTTTGTTATTACCGTCCAGATCATGCACATCTCTGCCGTGCTCACCATGTATGCGTATGGGCACACCGGCTAAGAAAGCGGGTAATTGTGCTTCCAGTGCAGACAGGTTACGGGTATGCACAATATCCGGTTTAATTTTTCTGAGCACCTTCCACAGCCGGTAATAAACCATCAGATCTTTACCCGGTTTTTTATGCATATCATAAATTTCTACCGGTTTATTCAGGCGATCCTTAAAATGATCATGACCGGTCATACAAATAACCACGTGCCGGTATTGCTTATCCGGCAAGCGGTTAATAATATTGACCAGACCGTTTTCCAAACCGCCCATACCAAAGTGATAGATTACATGGGCAATAATATATTGTCTGGATGGCGTGTTTTGATCTTTATCCTGCATTAACCCCATTATTTTTGTTTCTGTGTTACAGCTTGCTGAATCTCCGGCAGCATATTATCTATAAAATGTTGCAGACGCTGACGCGCAGCATCGATATTAATTTTGTCAAAATGAGTATAGATAACAATGGCATATTCACCGCTGGTGTCTCCGGATAACTGTTTAATAGCTTCAATCAGCTTGGCTTTATAACTGTTTATAAGCACCTGATTATTAATAACATTCCAGTGCCAGATAAGCAGATCTTCGGTATTTGAACTTAAATAGCTTTCCAGGACGGTTTGTTTCTTGTTTTCTAAAGTTATTGTTCTGGTGCTCTCTCTTTTTTGAGCCCAGACCGGGTGTTTCTGACGGATCATTATATTTTGAGAATTTATTAGTTCTGAGTCCTGCTTCTGTACAGCATAAAATGCGATATACAGGCCGACTACATTCTCCTGCTTTTCTTTTGCCTGGTATTCTGCCTGATAATGAAGGGTAGGATTAATATACTGAGGTGTCCACTGTATAGAATGCTCCTGCATTTTATTCCAGCCTGGATTATTCGCCAGCTTTATTTCAGAAACATTGGTGAGATCCTGTATGGAACGCAGGTGGATCTGATAGTCCATAAAAGCAGCGGCTGCTATTATTAAATAGCCTGAAACAAGGTAAGTGATAACCTTTGAAGGCTTTTCATTTTTAAATGAGAAGTTTTCTGGTTCTTTTATAATGGGTTCATCATCTCTCCAGTAGGAGCCGACCCAGAACATAATGAACAGCACTATACCGAA
>JALVDE010000187.1 GCA_027009375.1 Gammaproteobacteria bacterium | reverse complement strand
GTACAGGCAGCAGCGGACAGACTTTAAACAGTCGCTTAGTTGATCTGGCCAATCGTATTTCCGGTCAGAGTATATCTCCAGCAGGTTCAGAAGAAATTCCTGACCAGCCAGGCTCCGGTACTATGCTACCAGGCCAGGCTGGCACAGCCCCGTTTAACCCAGGTTCAATACCGGTATCCTCAACACCTCCCCAGACTCAGGCAGCCAGCCAGGTAACCGCTAATACCCAGGCACAGAACTCGTCGTCTCAGCTCAGCTCGCTCTTGGGTTATGGTGCTTCCGGGCAATACACAACGGGAAACAGTGCCGAAAATAATAGTCTGCAGGCACTTAAGGATATTTATATCAAGGCACAGGATAAGGGTATTTCTGACCTGATGACCTCTTCCTATAATAATAACCAGTATGATGTCAGTACCGATGAACTGGTGCAGGCGGTTGTTAATATTAAAAAATCAGACCAGGATTATCAGCCGGATCACTCCAGTCATTCTATTGCCCAGAAAATACGGGAAAAAATACTTACAGATAATAACCACTCTTCAGAAACAACTGAACTTAAAAATAAAAGACTGTTTTTAATTGATATTATTGAAACTCTGTTTGATCATATCTGCAGTAATAAAAACCTGAGTCCTACAGCCATCCATCTGTTTAGACAACTGACGATACCCATTATTCACCTCGCCCTGATTGACGATACCTTTATAGATAATAATAATCACCCTGCACGACTGTTTCTGGAAGATTTTGCCGATGCAGCCCTTGGTATCAGCAGTAATGAAGACAGCCGAAATAACCCTTTATACCTTAAACTGAATAAGATTGTTGAACTGGCCAACCAGGAAGATCATATTAACAATGCGTTTTTTTCCGATCTGCATGATGATCTGGAACGTTTTATCCAGTACCGTAAACAGCAGGCTAATATTAAAAGCCCGTCTTCCAGAAGCCAGATAGAAAAGAAAATCGATGCGGTTATTCTATTTCATACCCAGGATCATGAGGTACCCGATAACCTGATGCTGATCCTCAATAAGGTCTGGAAAAAGGTGATGCTTAATACCTGGTTTAACGACAGCTATAATGAAGATGACTGGGAACGAAGCAAGGCTTTTATCGGTACTTTAATTAAAAGCATTCAGCCCGTAGAAAGCGATATTGAAATTAAACGTCTCAAACGGCTGCATCCGGTTCTGCGCCAGGAATTTGAAGACGGCCTGATACAGATTAATTTACCCTATGAGCAGAAAATAAAACTGCTGAAGTATCTGGATATTCTGTATAAAAATGCACTGCCTGCCGAGCAGGCACCGGCTGACCCAATAGCCAGAGCACCTGCCCAGGCAGAGGAACAGGTAGTATCGAAACGACAACCAGCCAATAATCAGGGCATAACACCTGAAACCATATCTGAAAATATTAAAGAAGCATTTAGCGATATTAAAGAAGTCGTTACTGAGGTTGAAGAGCTGGAAGAAGAGTCTGCCATAGCAGCTGATGTTGATCATGATGAAGTCATTGAATTGATCACTGAAGTTAATTTAAACAATACAGACGACGGCAAACACTCTGACACCAGAAGACTTTCGGTAACCGATTACGATCTTATCCGTCTTTCAACCCAGGCTTACAGGCTGGCTCCCGCAACCGATGACCGATACACAGAAATGGTTAAACAACTGGAAGAAGAAGACTGGATTGAATTTTGTTTTGAAACCCGCTGCTCCCGTGCCAAAGTCACCTGGATCAGCGATGATAAAACCCAGTTTAACTGCCTGACACAAAACAACCATGTGGTAGAAATGACCAGGGATGCATTAAGCCACTGTTTCCGTAATGATATTGCCACGGTTATTATGCATCACTCTGTTATTGAGAATGCAGTTCAGGAAACCGCCAGTACCCTGTCACCCGATAAGTTGCACTGACATAATCACTGAATGGGGACTGTTATTTATCGGCAATAAATATGAAAAGAATATTGATGCGGATTCTTCTCATCCGCCTCATGTAACTCACTGAAGGTCTCCTGCCAGGTCTGTAAATCCAGCTCCGGAAACCAGGCATCACCCTTAATCTGTTCATGCACCAGAGTCAGATAGATACAGTCTACTTTATCCAGTACCTGGGCATACAGGCTGGCACCGCCAATAAACATTAATTCTTCATAATGTCTGGATTCTGCCAGCGCTATTGCCTGTTCCGGGGAGTCCGTCAGACTGACATCATCCTTTATTTCCTCACCCCGAGTATTTCGAAGTCGATAGTTTTTGTCCCCGGTAATGACAATATTCAGCCGCCCCGGCAGGGGACGAAACGGCAGAGATTCCCAGGTTCTGCGTCCCATTACTACGGGTTTATTCAGGGTATTTTTCTTAAACCAGGCCAGATCCGCCGGTAATTTCCAGGGCAGTTTATTATCAATACCAATCACCCGGTTTTCGGCCATGGCGGCTATCAGTGAAACCTTCATTTGTGATCCTCTTTACTGGGAAAATTTTATGTTTCTGCTATTATCCTAACTGAATCAGTAGGTTCAACTGATTCAGTTAGGATAATTTTAATCTGCATATAGGATTATAGGGAAATTTGTGCGCTTTTTTATTATATTTGTTATTTTGCTGCTCAACTATAGCCCCTGGAACAATGTCTGGGCAGATGTTGAAATTCAGCCAGATAATACCACAATTGATTCATTTACACTGAATTATCTGTACGACGAAACCAGACAATACACTATTAATGAAATCAGCCGGAAGGATTTTCCCTTACAGATTAACAACCGCTTTACTCAGGGTTATCTGGAGGGTAATAGCTGGTTTAAACTGACCGTCCATAATAACAGTCAGAACCAGCACTTTGTGCTGTATCTCAGCGAACCGTTCTGGGATCAGTTTGATCTGTATTATAAAAAAGAACAGCAGTGGATCAGCCATAAAAACGGCCTGTCAGTACCTCTAAATCAGCGTGATTATAATGATACCCATCCGGCTTTTGCACTGACAATAGCCCCCGGAGACTCTCAAACTTATTACCTTATGGGCTCCAGTGTTTCTGCACATATTGGCAAACTACTTCTGTACACTGAAAAAGAATACCTTCGTCCTACCCGCATTACACTCAATGATATTTATCTGTTTTACCAGGGTATTCTGCTCATTATTATTATTCTGAACAGTTTCCTTTTTATTGCGGTAAGAGAACGTATATACGCCTGGTATATTGCCTATGTTCTTGCTTTTTCAGCTTTTATTTCTGTACTCAGCGGCAGCTATCTGATCCTGGGGCTCCCACCCTGGAGTGATGCGCTGCATACTATTGGTACTATTGTAGTCATGTTTATGACCCTATTTTCCGGTGCCTTTCTGGAACTCAGAGAACGGCTGCCAAAAATGCAGCGGGTTTTTAATGCCTTTGCCCTGGTATTTGCGCTGTTTGCAGTACTGATTGCTCTAAAAGTACCTTACAGCAGTCTGGTGTTTAATATTGTATCTTCTATTTTCTTTACTCTGCTATTGTTTGTCTCCATTAAAGTCTGGCTGCAGGGCTATTTAAAAGCCCAGTATTACCTGATTGCTCTGATCATTTATATGCCCTCCATGGCTCTGATGACACTGACATTTAATGGTTTAATTGAAAATACTGAGCTGTCCCGGTATTCATTTATTGCCGGTTCTTTTACTGAAATCATCTTTTTCTCCCTGCTGTTAGTAAATCGCTTCTACGATTTGCAGCAGGAAAAAATCAAAATTCAGGCACAGCTTATTGAAGAACAGGAAAAAACAGAGCACTATCTTGAACAGGAAATTCAAAAACGCTCCAGAGAATTAATAAAAACCAATCAACGCCTGTCAATACAGACCAGCGAACTGGAAAAAGCAAAAAAAGAACTGACCCTTCAGGCCATTACCGATCCTCTGACACAGTTATATAACCGCCGTTATTTTGCCGATATCGCCAGCAAGGCATTCTTTAATGCTGTGCGCTATGAGCAGGCATTAGCGATTATTATGCTGGATATAGATGAGTTTAAAAAAATAAATGATGTTTATGGACACCATACAGGGGATCAGGTTATTGCCCGTTGTGCCCGTTTATTAACTGAATTTTCCAGAAAAAGTGACACTGTGGCCCGTTACGGCGGTGAAGAATTTATTATCCTGGTACCCCAGACCAGTCTCAGTGAAGTACAATCCCTGGCCCAACGAATAAAACAGGAAGTGAACAATATCTGCATTGTTCTAAAAGATGATTCTGTGGTGACTTTCAGTATCAGTATTGGTATTGCTCAAATTGAAAAAAACCAGGATCATAATATTCAGGATATTATTCAACGGGCAGATCAGGCGCTTTATAAGGCGAAACAACAGGGACGCGACCAGATAGTAACCATTGTCTAAGCCAGGGTAAACAGAGTGCTCCTGTTTCCTTATAATACACCACTTCGCTTAATATCCAGATAACGGTTAACCAGGTGGATGGCCAGTTTATCGGGGGTCACGTCCAGGCTGTTAATACCGTGCACGGTCAGCCGTTCAAACATCTTTTTCCGCTGCAGCTGATAATCACAGGTGGCTGAATACAGCAGGGCCGCAGGCAGATCATCAACAGTCTGCTCCATTATGTTATCAAGCACCTGTTCTTTTAAACTGGCCAGTACCACCAGATGTTTAGTTTTAAGCAGCTGCAGAGCATTGATAAGGTCATCACTGTCTTCATCACGCAGATTGGTCAGTACTACCACCAGAGCCCGCTTTTTCTGTTTTAATAATAATTGTGAGGCGGCCTGGGTATAATCAGGACTGGCGGTTCCGGCCTGTAAATCATAGAGACGGTTTAATAATAACGGCAGGATTGCCATACCCTTTCTGGCGGCAAACCAGCGTTCTGTCAGCAGCTCATCTGCCTCCTGCTGATAGCCAAAGGTACTGAAGCCAACGGCATCTCCCTGGTGCAGGGCAACCCAGGATAATAACAGCATGGCATTCAGGCTGTGATCAAAGTGCGACAGTTCATCATCCTGAGAACGCATTCTGCGCCCGCAATCGAGCAGAAAAATCACCTCCTGATCCTTTTCATCCTGATATTCCCTGGAAATCAGCTTGCGTAAACGGGCAGTCGCTTTCCAGTCAATCTGTTTGAGTGCATCCCCCTCTCGATATTCACGCAACTGGTTAAAGTCCATACCTTCCCCGCGCCGACGTACCTTCTTAATCCCCAGCAGGCTGAGACGATTTTCAGTAGCCAGCAGGGCATACTGACTGACAGCTGCAAAGTTGGGATAAACCATGGTGGAAAATGACTCACCGGCAGTGGTATTTCTAAACCATAAACGCCAGGGTGAATGGACTAAACACTGCACTGATCTGAATACTTCATTGCCACGCTGCAGAGGTTTGATCTGATAGTCAATTTTTGCCCATTGACCCGATACTATCCTCAGCTTAACGGGTAAATGCCTTAGTTCACAATGCACCGGATAGTGATCAAACACTTCGATAGCCAGTTGCTGACTGCCCAGACGCCCGGCTCTGTAATGTATGGTTAACTGTACATCATGCCACAGACCCAGGGACATTTTTCCAGGCGCATCACGCTCAATTTCAAGCTGACTGACACTGTATAGCCTCGAAGCATCCCATAACACCACAACCAGCAGTACCGTTGATAGAACAGGCCATACTGTCTCCAGCTCCGGATTGAGCGCCGTCAGCACACCCAGCAAAGCCAGACATATCATCAGTATAAAAAGGTTACGGCCGGGCTTTAGATAAATAAAAATAGCCGTAAAAATCTGCCGGATTAATTTAAACATAATAAGCGGGTGCTCACTCTTAATTAACTGACTAATTTCTCGGTGCCGGGACTTTGTCCAGAATATTCTGCAGAATTGTATCACTGTGCATCCCTTCCAGTTCCATTTCCGGTGAAAGTGCTATGCGATGGCGCATAGCCGGCAGGGTAACGGCTTTAATATCATCCGGGGTAATATAGTCACGGTCATACATAACCGCACGGGCACGGGCAGCCCGGATCAGGCCAATCCCACCCCGTGGACCGGAACCGATGGAAATACCCGGCCATTTGCGGGTACTGCGGACAATCTTGACCGCATACTGCATCACCTGTTCATCCACCTGAATAGCTGCGGCCTGCTGCTGTAACTCTAAAATACTGCCCTGCCGGGCACAGGCCGAAACATTAGATACGTCCAGCCTGTCTCCGGCTTTATGATCGGTCGTATGCTGTACCAGTGCCAGTTCATCCCCATCCTGCGGATAGTCAATCAGGATTTTAAACAGGAAACGATCCAGCTGAGCCTCCGGCAGCGGATAAGTCCCTTCCTGCTCAATAGGATTCTGGGTTGCCAGAACCATAAAGGGATCACCCACCGGCATGGATCGCCCTTCCAGGGTCACCTGTTGCTCCTGCATAACTTCCAGCAGAGCGGCCTGGGTTTTCGCCGGGGCGCGGTTAATTTCATCAGCCAGTAACAGGTTGGTAAAAACCGGGCCTTTTCTGATTTTAAAACTTTCTGATTTCATATCATATAAAATATGCCCTGTGACATCACTGGGCATTAAGTCCGGGGTAAACTGGATACGGGAGAAATCACCGGCAAAGGTTTTTGCCAGAGCCTGTACCATCAGAGTTTTACCCAGACCGGGCACACCTTCAAGCAAAACATGGCCACGGGCAATCAGGGCGATAATAATCTGTTCAATAATATCTGTCTGACCAATAACGGCTTTGGCAATTTCAGACTGCATGGTCTGACTGATTGGGGTGGTTTCCTGTGTCATGTTTTTGTTCCGGGTTTTAAGTGTTAAGTGTTAAGTGTTAAGTGTTAAGTGTTAAGTGTTAAGTGTTAAGTGTTAAGTGTTAAGTGTTAAGTGTTAAGTGTTAGCTATTATAAATTGTTTTTTAGGGTGTACAGGGTTTTTATGGTTTGTTCAAAATCTTTTTCATCAATTGATTTTACTGGTGTCAGTGCTTTCTTTATTTCTGTCTGTTGGATCCGGGTAATGTCTTCAAGTAAGATCCAGGCCTGTTCGGGGTTTTCACGTCGGATCGCCGGATGCATTAGCTGGATCTGTTCCCAGATATCTTCCTGCACAGAAGCCACCAGGCGGGGCAGTTGTTTATAATGCCAGCGGTAATAGGCACTGGCTTCAATATGCTCCAGTAATTTACGCCGGGTAACAGGTTTATCTTCAAGAACCGGCCCAAAACGCAGGGGGACACGCCATAACCAGAGTAAAAACAGCAGGCTCAGACTGGCCATAACATAGCTGGCATTTTGCCACAGCCAGTGCCATAGAGAAGGCATGTCATCTACGGCAACCAGCCATACACTCTTTTGTATATCACTGCTTTGTAAGCTATTATTTTCGCGATCGGAGGGCTGTACCAGTTCCAGCAGCAGTCGGGCATGATCATACTGGTCAATATAGTCATTAGTAAAAATATCCGTGGTACTTAACACAGTGATCCGGCCTTTGCCTACGGCATACTGCATCAGATAAGGCCCGGACGGATCTTCAATTTTCCAGGTTAAGTCATAATTCTTTACCGTCTTTAATTGCTTAAGCACTTCCCAGTAGGGGAAATACACCTGAATACTGGTCTGCTGCTGTGAATCCGCTAATACGGCCGTTACCGGTGAGGCTTCACCGCCCTGAGCCTTAATGGTTTTATCATCCAGAGTTTTTATGCACAAGCCCAATAAACGGAATACAAAGTCTGGAGCGGCAGCTTTTTTTTCAGCCTGATAATTTTCAGCATGAGATTCACTATTAGTGTCCTTACAATAACGCGCTTCTACAATCAGGTTACCGCCGGCCATCAGCCATTGCAGCAGGTTATCCGCCAGCTCAGTATTCAGTGTTTCACGCTTTGTAGCGATAAGAATACTGCTTACCCTGTGCATATTGGCGGTATCACGAAAAGCAGCCAGGCCGTTTACCGGCTCGTTTCTAATCCCCATTTTCTGTAAAAAAAACTCAGCCGCCAGCAGCGGTTTGCGTTTTGCCAGTCCCTGAAAACCAACCTCTTTCTGCTCCTCCACCCAGCTGTAATTCTGGTAAAACCAGAAACTCAGGTAAGCTGTTAACACCAACAGCAGGGCATAGAGTATTTTTTTACCCATGCCCATAGCCTTCGGGTTCATCTGACCTGTTGTCTGATTCTGGTTTTAGATACTCATAAAATACGGCCCCGTCAGTCACCAGTTTTTTTAGCTGTGCTTCCGGCAGTGTACGGTGGGCATAGGCGGTTAACTGCCAGGCACGGGTCAGTTCTATAAAATAACTGATCTGCTGTTTAGAGCTTAAATGCTGCTGCACAACCTGCACACAGTCACCTTCTGTAGCCCCCGGCTGCAGTTCCAGGGCATGATGTCTAACCAGATAGGCCAGACTGGCCCGATATAACAGAGCCAGCGCAGCTCTGTATTGCCGGGACTGGATCAGTTTCAGGGCTTCAGCACGGACATCATCAGGCAGTGACTGTTCCCTGATATCCAGACCAAACAGGGTTTCCGGCCGCTTATCTGCAGTGGACGTTTTTTTAAAGCCGTTAAAGGCTATTTTCAGCCGACTCCAGTATTTGATAATGAGTAGCACCAGTATCAGCAGCAGGATCCACAAACCCGCCTCAAACAGCCGGGCCAGCACCTGCCCGATCATTTCAAAGAATTTAGCGATTGAGCGAATAAAATCACTATAATCATCCGACTTTTTCTGTTTAGCCGTATCACCGGTATATTTTAACTGGCTGATGGTTTTATAGCGATTAAACACCGGTTCCTGCATAACCGCCTGAATAACTTCTGTGGATTTTCCCGGTTCGGTTTTCTGCTCAGCCAGAGGGGGCAGGATAAGTTCATAACGTAAATCATCATAAGGCACTTCTGCGGCATTTAAAGGCTCGGATATACCCAGAGGCAGGATCAGGCAGAGCAGGATCACGGCCGCCGCTGCCCGAGCGGCAGACAGCCGGTTTTTCTGTCGGCTGTGTTTTTGTTGATATTTGCGCTGCAGTCTGCGAAAGGTCAGTTCGATATCCCAGCCTTCCAGGATAGTGCGTCGATTCAGATAAAGCATAAAACCGCCGGCCACATAGAGTATTTCCATAACCATCATGGCCAGGAAATACATCATCATGGACAGAGCATTGACCCACAGCGGTGACTCATCATTGACCTGTACCAGTTCAAATCCTTTTAAGGCCAGATCGGTGGGTAATAATATCAGAACCATGCCGAGTAAACCCCAGGACAAAAATGACTCAAGGTGAATACAGAGAACAAATAACACTACTTCCCGGTTTTTAGCACCCCGGCGCAGGGCGCTCATTCTCCGGGTTCGCTGTTTACCACGCAAACCTTCCAGCTGAACCGTGGGCAGAGCAAAGGCACGCCCCATATCCAGACGGTACAGGGTCAGTGACGACAGCAGTCCGGTTTGAAAAAAGCCCGGCACGGCTTTTAACACATCCCGCCAGTTAAGCGGCTCTGAGAAAATCAGCCTGGACAGAATAAACAGTGGTACCCGGTCATAGAGCGGCTTTAAATACCAGACCAGAATAAAGGCCCAGAACGGGTGTGTTTCCAGCAGCAGCATGGAGATAATGACAAAGATCGGCAGTACGGTAACCAGCCAGCCGGACAGCAGAATACGCCAGTGCTGCATACACAGACGCACAGACAGGTCCATGGCCTCCCAGGGCGATCGGGGTCTTACTTCCAGGGTCAGGGCTTCAGGATTCATATTTATTCAGGTTAAAATTCACGTTTATCAGTAAGCCGTTCAGCTTGAGGTTCCATTTCAAGCGCAGGGTTTGACGACTCATCAGACCTGCGTCCGACAAAAGCAAAATAGCCCGTTACCAGCAGCCAGAGCAAAGCACCGACCGTATATTTTGTCTGTGCATCGATTAACTGGGTAGAAGACCAGTAGGCTTCGATAAATGCGGCCATAACAAACATAATGGCCACACCGCCCATAATACGCACACTGATTTTTGCCGAATCCAGCAAGGCCTGGTAGCGGCTTTTACGACCCGGCATCAATAACGAAAACCCCAGTTTCAGACCGGCTGCCCCGCTCAGGGCAATAGCCGTGAGTTCAAAAGCACTATGCCCCACGACAAACGGCCAGAAAGTATCTGAGTAGCCCAGGTGGGTCAGATGCCCGGCCACCGCACCAATATGCAGGCCGTTAAATAACAAGGTAAACAAACTGCCGATACCCAGCAGCAGACCGCTGGCAAAAGTACGAAAGCCGATACTGGTATTATTAAAAATATAAAAACCAAACATTTTACTGTCTGAACCGGAGCCCCGCTCCCGGCCGATATGCTCTGCCTGCGGATCATACATGGCTTCCATACCGGATACTGAATCCGGAGACAGGACACTGTATACAAATTCAGGACGAAACTGAATGACAATAATCATGGCCAGCAGTGGGCCGTAAAACAACAGGGATGACAGCCATAACCAGTTTATTTCACGACGCACAGTACGGGGAAATGTCCAGGTGAAAAAACGAATAATAGCCGACAGGGCACTGTCACCATAGACATGAACCGGCCGGTAAAAAGCCTGATGCGCCTGTTCCACCAGAATACTCAGTCGCTCTATCAGATAGGGGCTGTAACGCCGGGCTTCTGCCAGGGAAAGATGCTGACAGACCTCACGGTACAGAGCAGGGAAATCGGCCTGTTCAATCAGTTCCGGCGGCAGCACCAGGATCTGCTCTTCATATAAGCTTTTGGGCTGATAATGTTTAGCCTTTCTTTTTGCCTGTCTGCTGTGCCGCCGGGCAATTTTATCCGGATGCAGCTGCTCATTACAGAGCACTTCAAGCAGCAGCCATTGCTGTTCATGCAGTTCAATAAAACGTGCCTGGTTCATCGTCTTCCCACCAGATAATTAGCAATCGACACAATTCGATCACTGGCCGCATGGCCGGACTGCTGATCCAGATCCTTAACCAGGGGGGTGGCCAGCAAAGCCAGTTCTTCTGCCCGCTCAGGTGAAAACTGGCTCAGCCGTTCAGCATAACTGACAATACTCTGCTGTTCTCTGGCGGTCAGAGCTATGGGCGGTGCTGCCGGTTCTGCATGTGGAATCCTGGCAATATGCTGCTGGCTGCGTTTATACACAACAATAGTGTCTGCAGCCAGATCCCCCAGTCGTCTGAAATCCTTACTAAAGAGCATGGAAATAAAACCCAGGATATAAAAAAACGGCAGGAAATCCACGGTTCTAAGCAGGTTCCTGAGCATGGATGCGCCCCAGTTCACCAGCGTACCATCCATCAGCAGAACCTGAATCTTCATCACCTTTTTACCCGGCGTCTGGCCATGCATATAAATTTCAAATAACACCGGGTAAAACCAGTTGATAATAAAGACGGCAATCAGAAACAGGCCCATACCGAAATCACCCAGAGAAGGCAGTGCAATACCCAGCAGAAACAGCAGTACCCCCTGGATCAGGGCATCCAGCAGCCAGGCGATACTGCGGACATAAAAACCGGCACAGGTAAGCGGCAACTCCACCCCTTCAGGGGTTTCTATTTTTTTAATGGTATCAAGCATGTCCCTTTACTTTTTACTCTAATCAGTGAGTGGAAAGTTAATAAGCCTCCCATTCTGTCATAAATATGCCACGAAAAACAGTTATGATATTCCCGAAATTAAGGATAAGACAATAAAAAGTCTTACAAAAAGTCTTACAAAAAATAAGCCGATCATTACAAAAACTTCAGAAGATCCCTACATCTTTTATTTTTTGACAGCGTTACAATAATTACAGAAATTAAGAACAAATCACAAATATATTATCTTAAGGCTTACACATTTTAGAACTATTTAAAAAAGCAATAGCTCTTTAATAATGTAAGTACGCGGAGAGAACAATGAAGAAAATTATAACCTTACTGACTACTGCTACTTTTTTTGCTATTGCCTGCTCATTGATTGACCAGTTTGTATGGAATAATGACTTTAACTGGGTCAATGTTATTATCGGCTTTATTGCAGGTGCCGTTCTGGTTGTTCTGGGCGGCGATTCTTCCAGATCTCATACCAATAAAATGGCTTAATTGATATTAATCCCTGTTCCCACGCTCTGCGTGGGAACACCTGGCAAATTCTGTTTTTATCCCTTTATTCCGGTCTCTCAATACCCA
>JALVDE010000186.1 GCA_027009375.1 Gammaproteobacteria bacterium | reverse complement strand
ATTGTTCCCGGGCATGATTTATCTGATTAATCTGCCGCCAGAAAGTATTGCCTTCAGGTAAGGGTTTTATAATGGCGGCTATATGTTTACGGGCAATTCTCAGGCCGTGAGCCTCGCCATAAAACTCATAGAGTTCACTCAGTAAATTGAGCAGAATTTGTCCCCGTTCAGCAAAATCCGGTTCATTCAGATGCTGGCCGGTATTCAGATAATGGTTGATATCGGCAAAGATCCAGGGGGCGCTTAATGCTTTGCGGCCAATCATAACAGCATCAGCATGAGTGTAGTTAAGAACAAATTCGGCTTTTTCAGCACTGTCGATATCACCATTGGCAATAACCGGCAGGCTGACAGCCTGTTTAACCTCTTTAATGGTGTCGTATTCAGCCTGACCCTTATAGCCGCAGGCACGGGTTCGGCCGTGAATGGTCAGCGCCTGTATGCCGCTTTGTTCGGCCATATGAGCAATGTTCAGGGCATTTTTGCTATGAGGATCCCAGCCGGTGCGAATTTTAAGTGTCACGGGTACGGATACGGCCTGTACAACGGTGCTTAGAATATCTCTGACCAGCGGCTCATTTTTTAACAGGGCGGAACCGGCCGCTATATTGCAGACTTTTTTGGCAGGACAGCCCATATTGATGTCAATAATATCGGCACCGTGTTCGACATTAAAGCGGGCCGCTTCGGCCATCTGCTGCGGATCGGTACCCAGGATCTGAACGCTCACAGGCGCCTGTTCGCCCTGATGGTTTAAGCGGGAACGGGTTTTTAAGGTATGCTGAAGTTCGGCTTTGGAGGTGACCATTTCGGATACCGCCAGTGCAGCACCCATTTTACGGCATAGCTGACGAAAGGGTTTGTCGGTGACTCCGGCCATGGGGGCCAGAATAACCGGCGCCTGGGAGCTTTGTTGCGGTGCCTGGATAGGCCAGGAGCCGATATTCATAAATGGTTCAAAAAAGGTTATAAATAATTAAACTGGAAACTCAGTAAGGCTCCTGGATCGGGATCAACGATTTCCAGGTCTATTTTTTCAGTCTGGTTGGGTTTGATTCCGGCTATATAGGAAATATTGCTATTAAGATATTCAGCAGGCCTGAACTGCCTGCGGGCAATAATTTCTCCTCGGGGGTTGGAGAATATGACTTCCAGAACAGGGAACTGCTGGGTAAAGTCGGCCTTGTTTCTAAAGCTTAACTGGATCTCCAGTGCCTCTTTTACTGAGGGGTGAGTGTGTACATCATGGTTAATGGTAACAATTTTATCCGGGGCTTTTCTTAAAGGCAGAACGCAGCCGGTAATCGGGCACAGGGTTTCCAGAAAAGGCCGGTAATCGGGGTTATCTGCCAGCTGCATACTATTAAAGTGCAGGTACTGGGCGGCCAGCAGCAATAGCATGAACAGGGTGGCAAACAACCAGCCGAACAGGCTTGCCGGAGAACCTGATTTTGTGGTGTTCTGATTTAGAAAAGAAGGCACAACTTCTTCTTCAACAACAGGAACGGTCGTGCTCTGGGTGATTTCGGCTACATTATGTTCTGCAGTGTCTTCAAAATCATTGTCTGTGCTGCCGGACTTTGTTTCAGATTCTGTTTCAGTGCGGGTTTGACTATCCTGAGTATTGAATTCCTGTTCCAGCTGATCCAGTTCAGCCAGAATATCATCACCGTTATCCAGCTCATCATCCAGTGAAATGTCTTCACTGGATAAACTTTTGTTGATGTCATTTAATTCATCAATCAGGTTTTCAGGCGCAATATCTTCATGCTGCTGGGTTTCAATCAGGCTTTGCAGAATATCAATGTCACTTTCATCAACCGGTACCGTAGTATGGCCGGCGGCAGAATGATCGACAGGTTCTTCGTCCTGTTGTTCTGAAAAATCCACCAGTTCCAGCTCATCTTCCAGGGCAGGCCGTTCAGGATTTTCTGTTTCATCGCTCTTAATGTTTTCCTGATCTTCTGATTTTTCCAGTTCCTGGTCTTCTTCCCGGTCGCTTAGATTGTCCTGCATTTCGTGGGCAGTCTCTGTGGCTTCGGACACTTCGGTATCAGCAGAAGGTGGCAGGGATTCAACAGGTTCAACTGTATCTGTAGTTTCAGCTTCAATGTTGTCAACTTCCAGAGACGGCTCTTCAGCCTTAATGTCCGGTGCTTCAGCAGATAAGCCGCTCTGAATTTCGTCATTATCGTTATCAAAAAGGGTTTCTGATAATTTTTCAGTTTCAGAAACAGGTGTCTGGGGTTCAGGAGGAGTAACTGCAGTTTCAGTGGGTTGTGATGAGATAAGCGGGCTTTCTGTTTTAGGGGGCTGACGTTCAAAGCCTACTGATTTACGGGCATTTTTTAATTCCTGAGTGGCAGCGGACAGGGAAGCGGCAATGCGCTCCATTTTTTCCTTGATATCAATACTGGCCAGCGGTGGAGTATAGGCTGTCTGGGAAATATTATCTGCGGTTTCTTCAGGCTCTGCATTGGTTTCAGTGGTTTCTGCTTCATCTGCACTATGTTCTGGCGATGTAGCCTCAGTCTCCTGAGGAGCTGTTTCTTCCGCTTCCGGCGCTGGTTCGGTTTTTGTCTCTATTATGGGTGTTTGCTGTTCTTCAGGGATACTGACGGCGCTTTCAAGTTGTGGAGAGTCCGATTCTTCATCATTGTTGTACAGGTTTTCCAGAGCATTGAATACATGATCACATTTACCGCAGCGAACCTTACCATTGGCAATATCAAGGTATTCCTGAGTAATGGAAAAATGGGTATTGCAGTTAGGACAATGAGTGTACATCGGGTGATAGTTATCCTTAAATAAAAGTTCTTTATAAAAAAGATCGGTCAGGCATTCTGGAATTATAGTTCAGAAAATAATGATTTAACTTATTGATCCTAACACTTTTTAATAAAATTGGAAGTAGGAAAAACTGTAAACTTTTATTTATGTGAGCTTGTTTATATGAGTTCAGTCACAAGACCCTGAGTCAGGAGATTGAGTTACGACGCTTCTTTCTTTGTTCCGCTAATGCGGATCCAGTCACCTTCCTGCTCAATTTCATCCAGTTCAAACCATTTTTCATAGCAGGAGGCGACTTTATCAGCCTGTTCTGCCAGGATCCCGGACAGTACAATATGACCTCCGGGCAGGACATGAGCGGCCAGCATAGAAGAGAGTTCCATTAAGGGAGCCGCCAGGATATTGGCCAGCAGGAGAGAGCATTGCAGATCAGGGTGTTTTTTATTAAATTCGTTAACTGATAAAGTTTCAATCTGCTTCTGTACCCGGTTTTTTTCTGCATTGGCCTGGGAGGCAATCAGGGCCTGTGGATCCAGATCGACCGCATAGACCCGTTGTGACCCCAGCAGACTGGCGGCAATGCCCAGAATGCCGGAACCGCAGCCGTAATCAATGACATCAACCGGTTGATGAAAATGCTGATCCAGCCATTTCAGGCACAGGGATGTGGTAGGGTGGGTGCCGGTGCCGAATGCCATGCCG
>JALVDE010000185.1 GCA_027009375.1 Gammaproteobacteria bacterium | reverse complement strand
TAAAATAAGAATTAGAAAGGCAGGTAAATCTACATTATGGTAGAAAACGCAAATGTCTCTGACACCGATCTGGAATTAAAACGCCTGGATGAGAGTGTTAATGTATTATTAGAGACAATTCAACAGCTTAAACAGGAAAATGTTCAATTACGCTCACAGCAGGAATTTCTGCAGGTTGAGCGGTCCCGGTTGATGGAAAAAACCGAAACGGCTCGCAGCCGTGTCGAGGCTATTATCAATCGTCTTAAAGCCATGGAGAGTAATGGATGAAAGAAGAAACCGTACCCGTTACTGTCAAGATACTGGAAAAAGACTATCGCATTGCCTGTGCACCCAATCATAAGCAAAGTCTGGAAGACTCTGCGGCTCTGCTGAATGATAAAATGCATGAAATCCGTGCCAGCGGCAAAGTCATTGGCAGTGACCGGATTGCCGTCATGGCCGCTCTGAACCTGGCTCACGACCTGCTGCAGCAACAGCAGCATTCTGCCCACGATTCTGACTTACAGAAGCAACTACGCAAAATGCGTGAAAAAATCGATGAAGTTGTGAATGAGAGCCGTCAGCTGGAAATTACGTAAGCCGTCAGCTAGAGATAACATAAGCCACCAGCTGGAGATAACATAAACCATCAGTTCGGGCCTACTTTAGCGTTTTCTGTGACTAAATATTTAGCACTGTTAGAGAATGGTGTTATACTTAATACAGCGTGAAAGTTCTACCTGATCTGGTTAGTAACTGGGTACTTCTTGAGCCGTAATCTTTTACCCCGGGGTTCTGCTCCTGGTAATGTGTGCAAGCCTGCCTCCGGCTGTTTTAATACAGCCATTGAGCAGATAGCCTGATTTATCAGCCAGATCCCCACTTGAACCGATAGGTTCAAGAGCGAAAGTTTACGACCTTTCAGGCGGTTCTTTCACCTTACTATTTCCAGTCTGAATACACTGAACTTGAACCAATCAGCCAAATCATTACGTATACGCATCCGCCAGGCTCGTCGACATCTGTCCCGAATCCAGCAGCATCAGCATTCCAGAATTATTAGCCGGAGCATTATCCATTCCCGCTTTTACCGCTACAGCAGACATATAGCCCTTTACCTGAGTGCCGACGGTGAAGTCGATTTATCACCCTTAATTAATAAAATACACGGCCATTATAAAAAATGCTACCTGCCGGTTATTCTGTCCAGGGAAAACGCTATTATGGCGTTTGCGCCTTATAATAAGAACACTCGCCTGAGAAAAAACAATTTTGGAATTCTGGAACCGGTATATCAGAAAAAGCACCTGAAAAGCGCACGGCAGCTGGATCTGGTGCTGGCACCATTAGTGGCCTTTGATCCCATGGGACATCGAATGGGTATGGGCGGAGGCTATTATGACAGAGCCTTAAATCATTTAAGACGGCAGGGACAAAACAGCCAGAGCATCCGTAAACACCATCCATTATTTGTCGGCATTGCCCATGAAATACAGCAGGTGGATGCTCTGCAGGCACAGCCCTGGGACATACCACTGCATGCCATTGTTACGGAAAAAGGTTTAAGGTATTTTTACTGAAGCAGGTTAAAACCCAAAAGAAGTAAACCCGCTTAATAAAACCCCCAGAAGTACAACATAGGCAAGTATCACGATTGGATCCTGTTTGAATCCTCTTTTTGTCGAACTTAATTTAGTATTCAGACGCTTACGGCGTTTATCAGTCAAATGAAAATTAGTCACTTGAAAAGCCCCTTAATGTAGTTTGTTTTTATTATTTTTTAGCGCTTATTTTATAAACCATTCTCTGTAAACCATAGTCAAACCAGATTATATAAGACATTATCTACGTTTTTAGAATTAATCTATATAAAATAGGACATTAAATGGCTGGAAAGCACTTACATTGCAGGGGTATATTGCCAACAATAAATACAGAATGCAAGACATTTCCTACAGGTTTTTTTAATAAAACTTAAAAAAACAGTAAGTTTAGACTAAAGTTCAGGTTTTAGACCAGAAATTCCACATATGCCGGATTTTGAGTTTCATCCCAGTAATGATAACCCAGCTCATCCAGATATTTATTAAACTCATCCAGATCACTGTCCGGCACCTGAATACCCGCCAGAACACGGCCAAATGCAGCACCGTGATTCCGGTAATGAAACAGGCTGATATTCCAGTTCTGTCCCATGCCTCTTAAAAAACGTAATAAAGCCCCGGGACGCTCGGGAAATTCAAAACGGTACAGGTGTTCATTTTTAATATCCGGGGCATGTCCACCCACCATATGGCGTAAATGCAGCTTGGCTATTTCATTATCACTTAAATCAATCACCGGATAGCCCTTACTTTCCAGAATATTAAACAGCTCTTCTTTTTCTTCTTCCGCATTGGATACCTTAACACCCACAAAAATATGGGCCGCCTTATCACTGGAATAGCGATAGTTAAACTCGGTAATTCCCCGGGTACCTATAATTTTACAGAACTTCAGGAAACTGCCGGGGCGTTCATCAATTGTTGCCGAGAACAATAGTTCCCGGTTTTCACCCAGCTCTGCCCGTTCTGCCACATGCCGCAGCCGGTCAAAATTGATATTGGCGCCGCTGTTAATAGCCACCAGAGTTTTATTCTGTATTTCCCGTTCCCTGATGTATTTTTTTAAACCGGCCACCGCCAGTGCTCCTGCCGGTTCAGTAACCGTGCGGGTATCATCAAAAATATCCTTAATGGCCGCACAGATCTCATCAGCACTGACCAGCAGCACTTCATCCACACATTCCCGCGCTACTCTGAAAGTTTCCTTACCTACCTGCCGAACCGCTACACCATCCGCAAAAATACCCACCTGATCCAGCATGACCCGCTCATCTGCCCGTAAGGCTTCATACATGGAAGCGGCATCATCCGGCTCAACCCCAATAATTTTTATTTGCGGATAAAGGTACTTAACATAGGTGGCCACACCGGCAATCAGACCGCCGCCGCCCACCGGTACAAATATCGCTTCAGGCACCGTACTGCACTGCTGCATAATCTCCATACCCACTGTACCCTGGCCGGCAATAACATCCGGATCATCATAGGGATGAATAAACGTCCAGCCCTGGACTTCTTCAAGCTTACGGGCATGTTCATAAGCTTCATCATAACTATTGCCATACAGCTCCACCCTGGCACCCAGCCGTTTTACGGCCGTCACTTTAATATCTGGAGTGGTTTTAGGCATGACAATCAGGGCATCAATATCCATCTTACTGGCCGACAGAGCCACCCCCTGAGCATGGTTCCCCGCCGAGGCGGCAATCACACCCTGTGCTTTCTCCTCATCCGTCAACTGCACAATCTTGTTATAGGCACCGCGCAGTTTAAACGAAAAAACCGGCTGCAGATCCTCCCGCTTAAGCAGAATCTGATTCCCGGTACGCAGGGACAAATTAACCGCCTCATCCAGCGGCACCTTTTCTACAATCTCATAAACCCTGGCTTTGAGAATTTTTTTTACATAGCTTTCTAACATATTATCCTGACCATTATGGTCATAAAAAATTTCTGTTTTTTAAATTAAAGTCCGTAGTGGATGTATAAATGAAGAACTAACCTCTACCCCTCTCCCCCCACACATTTCTTACAGACAAATTTATTCCAATATTTCAAATCTGGACTCTACAAGAGTATCCGGTAATAGGGATTGCCTTACCGGGGTTTATGGAGGCAGGGATGCCGAGATAACCCGAAGGATAAAGACTTTTTACAAAAACAAGTTGTTGAAAAGTCCTAAACCGCCACATGGATGTGCCTGAGCGTCCCCGGTAAGGCAATCCCTATTACCGGATACGGAAGTAATGCACAAACTAATATTGTAACCCAAATAAACTTACCAATTTTTATAAACTTTGTCTATCTCTCCCCCCACTGGCACTTTAAAGGAAAATCAAGGATAATGACACAAAAAATTCAAGACTGATTAAGGAAATACAATGAATCAAGATGAAATGAAACAGGCCGTCGCAAAAGCTGCTATCGAACATGTGGTTCCAGATACCATTATCGGTGTAGGAACCGGCTCTACTGCCAATTTTTTTATTGATGAACTGGCCAAAATCAAGCACAAAATCAATGGTACTGTCGCCAGCTCGGAAGCCACCGCAGAACGCTTACGCGGACATGGTATTGAAGTGTTTGATCTGAATTCAGTAGATGCCATGTCAGTCTATATTGATGGTGCGGATGAAACCAATAAGGCACTGCACCTGATTAAAGGCGGCGGCGGCGCACTGACCCGGGAAAAAATTGTCGCCGCCGTTGCTGACAAGTTTGTCTGTATTGTGGATGAAACCAAGCTGGTCAGTTATATGGGCAAATTTCCTTTACCGGTTGAAGTCATTCCCATGGCACGCAGCTATGTGGCCCGTGAGATAGTCAAGCTGGGCGGTGAGCCTGTACTACGGGAAGGTTTTACCACCGATAACGGCAATGTTATTCTGGATATTCACGGCATGGAAATTATGGAACCGGTTAAACTGGAAAAACAGTTAAATGATATTGTCGGCGTCGTCACCAACGGCCTGTTCGCCATGCGTCCGGCGGATGTTCTACTGGTAGGTACTCCTAATGGAGTTAAGGAAGGCTTTTAGTCTCCAGTTTAATAACAGATTAGACACATAGCCAGTTATTTAAATAACTGGCTATGTGTACCCAGTCTTAAAAAAATTATTTCTGCTTCTTTCAATAAATAAATGACCAGCATATCACCACCCAGGTGAAACTCTCTGCAATCCTGATACTCACCGTTTAATGCATGATCTTTAGACTCTGCAGGCAATGGACTTTCTATACGTAAACATTCAGCAAACTGAATAAATTTAACAAACTGCCCATCAGTAAGTCTGGTTTTACTCCAGTCTTTTAAAAATTGTTTATGCCTTTTTAACTTCATTTAACTACTTGTTTAAATGATCGTTAAGCTCATCCACTGAAAAACCATCAATGTTTTTACCTTCAAGGGCTTCTTTTATGACTTTTTGGGTCAGTTTATTGGGAATCTTTACCTCAAACGGCAAACCCTGATTCAGAGAAACCTGATGTATAAATAAATTAAAAGCCTCTCCCATAGTTAAACCCAGCTGGCTAAAAATACGTTTGGCTTCCTCTTTAGCTGCTTTATCTAGTTTTACACTGGTGGTTTCTTTAATCGTTGCACTGGACATTAAATATACCTCAAACACATGCTACTATAGTATTATAGTATGAATAAATATAGGTAAAATCAAGAAGTAGCAGCAATTATTCAGCATAAACCGGGATACTCTAGTTATCGTTATCTGCAGTACGATAATAATAGTTACAACAATACCCGTTCAATCCCGCCCCGGGTGACTTTTTCAATAAAATCTTTCTGCCAGGTATCACCCAGAGTTTTCTGGCACAGTTCCACCACAATATATTCAGCCGTCATACCGGTTTCACCGCGGTAGCGGTTTAAGCCCTGTTGACACGCGGGACAGGTAGTCACCAGTTTTACGGCTTTGTCCGCCGTTTGCGGCTGCAGGGTTTTAATATTCTTATTCAACTCTTCCTGCTTGCGATAGCGCAGCTGGGTGGAAATATCCGGTCTGGATACGGCCAGAGTGCCTGACTCACCGCAGCAGCGATCCGAGAGGATAACATTCTCTCCCAGAATATCTTTGGCTACGGTTAAAGGCTGATGGGTTTTAATAGGGGTATGACAGGGATCATGGTAAATATAACCGCCTTCCTGCTGGTTTTCATTCAGGGCATAGCCCTTTTCAGCCAGGTATTCATGAATATCCAGCAGGCGGCAGTCAGGGAAGATCTGCTGGAACTGGTAATGCAATAGTTGATCCATACAGGTTCCGCAGGACACCAGTACAGTTTTAATGTCCATATAGTTAAGCGTATTGGCAATACGGTGAAACAGCACCTGGTTGTCTGTAGAAATCTCCTGACCTTTGGCGGCTTCACCGCCGGCAGTCTGGGGATAGCCGCAGCATAAATAACCCGGCGGCAGCACGGTCTGTGCACCGGCGTCATACAGCATGGCTAACGTGGCCAGCCCCACCTGACTGTACAGGCGTTCTGAACCGCAGCCGGGGAAATAAAAGACCGAATCTGAATCTTCACTGACTTTCTTAGGATCCCGTAAAATAGGCACCGTGGTATTATCCTCAATACCCAGTAACTGACGGGTCGTTTGAGAGGGTATATCCGCAGGCATGGGTTTTTTAACAAAGTTAATAACCTGCTCTTTAATCGGAGCCTTACCATGAGTGACATGAGGCTGTTTGCCCCTGGGCAGCAAACCAAAATAACGAGCAGCCTGATGCCCGAGGCGCTGAGCTTTATAGGACCATTCAATCATGGTTTTACGCATGATTTTAATAGTAGTGGGATCAGTGACATTCAGATAGGTCATGGCCAGCTTACCCATCAGAGAAAAACGTTTCTGTTTACGATTACGCAAAATAGTACGCATCTGGATGGACACATCGCCAAAATCAATATTGACCGGGCAGGGGTTAAGGCATTTGTGGCAGACGGTACAGTGATCGGCCACGTCATTCATTTCATCAAAATGACGCAGAGATATGCCCCGCCGGGTCTGTTCCTCATAAAGGAAAGCTTCCATAATCAAACCGGTGCCCAGAATTTTATTGCGTGGTGAATAAAGCAGATTGGCCCTGGGAATATGGGTATTGCACACCGGCTTGCACTTACCGCAGCGCAGGCAGTCCTTAATCTCGTTATTCAGAGCGCCCAGTTCACTGGCTTCCAGGATCAGGGCTTCCTGCTGTAATAACTGTAATGACGGCGTATAGGCATTTTCCAGCCCGGAGTGTTTCATCAGTTTGCCTGGGTTAAAATGATTGTCCGGGTCCACCTGTTCCTTATAACCTTTAAAGGCATCCAGCACATCATCATTAAGAAACTGCAGTTTGGTAATACCAATACCGTGCTCACCGGAAATTACCCCGCCCAGAGATTCTGCCAGGGCCATTATTTCTTCGACCACCTTGTCAGCCGTATGCAGCATCTCATAATCATTGGAGTGTACCGGTATATTGGTGTGTACATTACCGTCCCCGGCATGCATATGAGTAGCCACAAATAACCGTCCCGGACGGATACGGGCATGAATGTTATCCAGTTGTTCATTAATACCGGACAGGTTCACCCCGCTGAACAGCTCCTTAAGCGGCTGCTCCACTTCACGACGATAGGATACCCGTAAAATCCGCTTTTGCAGCAGGTCAAAACAGCTGGGATTATCCAGTGCATCAATTTCTGCTTTTGAATTAGTTAAATCCTCAACATTAATTTTATCAGCCAGCTCTGCCACCGGTGTATCCAGCTGTTCCAGTAGGGTATTCCAGCGGCTCTGAACGGTTTCAATCAGCTTAAAGGCCGCCTGTTTCTTGTCTTCAATAATAGTCTGGGTTTCTTCAGAGCCTTCAAATTCAGGATTCTGGCTGGCAATCTGCAGATCACTGTGTAGATAGTCATTAACCGCAGCTACAATTTTCAGTTTGTTTTTAATGGACTGGATAATATTTATGCGCTCAATACCCAGTGTGTATTCACCTAAGCGGTCTAATGGAATGACCACGTCTTCATTGATCTTAAAAGCATTGGTATGCGAGGCAATGGCTGCGGTTCTGGCCCTGTCCAGCCAGAAAAATTTACGGGCTTCCGGGCTGGTGGCAATAAAGCCTTCGGCATCCCGGGCATTGGCCAGCTGCACCACTTTGGAGGCCGCTTCAGCTACCGCATCTTCATTATCTGAGGCAATATCCGCCAGCAGCACCATTTTCGGCAGTTCGGCCCGGGGGGATTTGGTGGAATA
>JALVDE010000184.1 GCA_027009375.1 Gammaproteobacteria bacterium | reverse complement strand
TTAATATAATCAATGGTTTCTACAATGGCCGGTACGGAGTTGCTCATATCCGAACCAAAAAACTCCATACAGACGGTACGAATATGCTGCGGCATTTTATGCAGAATAAAAACCGCTGAGGTAATTATACCGTCACAGCCTTCTTTCTGAACCCCCGGCAGACCGCCTAAAAATTTATTGGTTACATCCTTACCCAGCCCCTGCTTGCGCAGTTCACTGCCGGGAATTTCCAGGATATCCTGAGTATCAATATCCTTACCATTAGCCGCATAGCGGGTGATCCGGAAACGTACGGTTTCCACTTCATGAATTTTACCCAGATTATGTTCCAGACGCTCAATTAACATCCAGCGGGCATCGGGAGTCACCATTTTCCAGGATAATAAATTATCCAGGGTTGTTCCCCACATAACGGCCTTTTTACCGCCGGCGTTCATGGCAATATTACCGCCAATACAGGAGGCATCCTGGGAAGTAGGATCCACAGCAAAGACCAGCCCTGCTTCTTCTGCCTGTTCAGATACCCTGCGGGTCACCACACCGGCTCCGGTCGCAATGGTGGCTATTTTCTGCAGCTGTACTTCGGTATCCGGCTCTGGTTTGACTGCAACATTCTGAAACGCCACATTACCCAGTTCATCCAGTTTCTCGGTATTAATAACAACCGAGTTAGCGGTTAAGGGAACGGCTCCACCGGTATAACCGGTACCGCCGCCGCGGGGAATAATGGCCAGTCCCAGCTCAATACAGACCTGCACCAGCGTCAGGACTTCCTGTTCGGTATCCGGCGTTAATACGACAAAAGGAAATTCTACCCGCCAGTCACTGGCATCGGTGACATGGCTGACCCTGGACAGACCATCAAAACAGATATTGTCTTTACGGGTTACTTTGGACAGGCGTTTAAATACCTTGCGGCGCTTAATTTCACTTTCAATAAGCCAGCCCTTGAATGCCTGTACGGCTCTTTCGGCACTGGCCAGCAGTTCCAGTACGGCTTTATTACCGTCAGAGCGCAGGCGGATCTGGGTCAGGCGGTGATTCAGAGCTTCCAGCAGGGCATCCCGGCGTTTGGGATTTTCAATTAGATCATCTTCAATAAACGGGTTACGTGACACTACCCAGATATCACCCAGAACTTCAAACAGCATTCTGGCGGAACGACCTGTCACCCGTTGACTGCGCAGGGTATTAAGTACGTCCCAGGCCTCTTCTCCCAGAAAACGGATAATAATTTCACGATCGGAGAAAGACGTATAGTTATAGGGTATTTCTCGGATATTGGTCAGCGCAGCCTGGGATGTCATGAGTCCATTAAAACGGGTTAATAAAAGGGAGGCTATTGTACCAATTTAGAGGGGAAAAAGAAAAAAGCGGTCGCTTACTACATCATCGCATCGATAACTTTAGCACTTTGGCAGTTTTCTAAAGCATAATCATCGTTAAAAATCACATAAACTTCACTATAACTCTGCTGTGAAGCATAATTCCGGATAGTTTCAATTAATTCCCTGATGGTTCGGGGAGTATTTTCCTGCAGTTTATTAATCAAACAAAATCCTGTGCCTTGCTGATCAGCTATTACTTTAAACCATTGCAGGTGGTCAGCCTGATTATTTGAGTTTAAATCATGGCTCAGTTCCACAGTTATCACCTGTTCAGGCAGTTCCAGGTTCAGCCCTGCTTTTTTCTCCAGAAGACAGGTAAAATTTTTTTCTTCAATCATCTCCTGCAGCTCATCAAGTAATTTTATATCTGAGTCTAAACAAAACAGGACATCAAATTCATTACTGTAGTAATCCAGCCGCCAGTCCTCCGGCAAATCTTCAGGATAAAAGTGATTCATCAGAGAGGAATGCGCCAGTCCTGATATTCCAAAAATAATGTTAAGATCCGCCATACAGAATATAACTCCCGGAATGTTTTCAGATGTCCAATATAACCCGACTTGACCAGTTTAAAAAGCAGCAATTAAAGAAAAAGAACAAGGCCAATACCCTGTGTAAAAGCGGTTTTCATAAATGGGAAATCATTCATAAAGAACATTTTGATGTTAAAAAAGGACAATTAATCACCACTTATCAATGCAGGTTTTGTAAAACCACCAAAACCAGGGTTCATTAATTTTATTTAAATAATTTTCTGTAGGATTTTAGCCACACATTAACTCATTGTTTTATATATTTTATTTTCATATTTTTTAATTTTGTTATTTTTTTACAACAACTTTAAGGTATCTTTGTTTATTTAACACAGTATTTTGCTATTATATGCGTACTTAACATCAGGGAATTGATCTGAATTTTGAAAGCGATGATCATTTAAAGAAATTTGAAATTAACACAAAACATCATCGGTATATTTTTCAAAACTAAACCACTAATATGAAATTATGAAAAACTTAATCCAACCACTTAAACCGACTTTTTTACTGCTTATTTTAACCGCTGTCATATTCACTTCCGGATGTGCTTCCACAACCCCGGACGGTGATGTGAACGATCCGATAGAATCGGTCAACCGCTCTATTTACAATTTTAACGAAGGCTTTGACCGAATGATCCTCAAGCCTGCGGCAAAAGGTTATCAGAAACTGCCCTCTCCCGTACAGACTGGTACTCATAACTTTTTCAGTAATCTTAATGATGTTGTCGTTATTGTTAATGATGGCCTGCAGTTAAAAGGTGAGCAGATGAGCTCCGATGTACTGCGCTTTTCTGTCAATACCGTATTCGGCGTTTTTGGACTGATTGATATGGCCACTCCAATGGGTATGCCTAAACATCAGGAAAGTTTTGCCGACACCCTGGGGTACTGGGGAGTAGGTTCCGGCCCTTATATTGTACTGCCGATCTTTGGTCCAAGCAGTGTTCGTGATGCCCCATCACTGGTGGTCGATTATTTTACCAACCCTATAAGCCTGGTCAGCCCCGCATCGGCAACTGTGGCACTAAGTTCTGTCAATGCAGTCGATACCCGTTCAGAGCTGCTTAAATCTACAGACTTAAGAGATCAACTGGCACTGGATCCCTATATTTTTACTCGTGAATCCTATTACCAGTGGCGTCAGAACCGGATTTATGACGGTGATCCACCCAAGGTTATTATTGAAGACTTTGAAGAATAGTCAAACCATAGAAATTCGGGAACTCAGTTTAATAAGCTGTTAAAATACAACCCCAGCACTGGTATTTATAATACCAGTGCTGGGGTTTTTTATTGGATAGTCATATGAGCAGCAAAACAGACAGGAAAAAACATGTTACTTAGTATCGCCGCAGTTCTGGCCGGCTTTCTACTGCTGATATGGAGCGCTGACCGTTTTGTTATCGGTGCTTCCGGTATTGCAGTTAACTTTGGGGTATCACCCTTAATTATCGGCCTGACCATTGTCGGTTTTGGCACCTCTGCACCAGAAATGATTGTCTCCGGAGTTGCCGCTTATGAAGGGACCCCGAATCTCGCCATTGGTAATGCCCTTGGCTCCAATATTACCAATATAGCCCTGGTTCTGGGTACTACGGCACTGGTCACTCCCCTGCTGGTCAATTCAAAAATTCTTAAACGCGAATATCCGATTATGTTTGCCATTATGCTTATCGTCTGGGCTTTATTAGCGGACGGAGAACTCAGCC
The DNA here is from genome assembly GCA_027009375.1 of Gammaproteobacteria bacterium. Taxonomy (GTDB): domain Bacteria; phylum Pseudomonadota; class Gammaproteobacteria; order GRL18; family GRL18; genus JANELJ01. The sequence goes on along the minus strand of JALVDE010000184.1, from coordinate 21,730 downwards.
GTGTGGATGGTACCCTGCTAATTCTGGGTATGTTTGCCCTGATGGTGTTTATTACCCTGATTGGCCTGCGGGAAAAACGCCGGGCAGAAAACGCCGGAAATGCCGACCCCCTGGAAGAGGAATTTTCTGAAGAAATTCCCAAAAACATGAGTACGGCTATGGCCAGTTTCTGGCTGATCGCCGGTATGCTGATCCTGTTACTCAGCTCCCGCCTGCTGGTCTGGGGTGCGGTTAATATCGCCCACGAATTTCATGTCAGTGAACTGGTTATCGGTTTGACTATTGTCGCTATCGGCACCAGTTTACCGGAACTGGCGGCTTCCATTGCCAGTGCCCTGAAAAATGAACATGATATTGCAGTGGGTAATATTATTGGTTCCAATATGTTTAATTTACTCGGTGTGCTGGGTATTCCCGGAATTATCAGCGGTGCCGTACTGGAACCCAGTGTACTGGAACGTGATTATCCGGTGATGATTTTTCTCAGTGTTTTATTGTTTCTGTTTGCCTATGGTTTTAAGGGTAAAGGCAGAATTAATCGTCTGGAAGCTGGTATTTTATTATTGTGTTATATAGGCTATATGTTTGTTATTTATCAGCAAAGTGTACCTCAAGTAACAACAGGCTGATCATTGGGCAATATAGACAATTGGTAAATAGACGGAATCATTATGCAGAATATTTTTACCAAAGCTAAAATCATTAAGCTGCTGATCTGTGATGTAGACGGTGTTATGACTGACGGCGGTCTTTTTTTTGGTGATAACGGCCTGGAATACAAGGCCTTTCATTCCAGAGACGGGCTAGGTATTAAAATGCTGCAGCGCTCCGGTATTCCTCTGGCAGTTATTACAGCCCGCACCTCTGATGTCGTCAAACATCGTATGAAAAACCTGAACATTGATCTGGTTTTTCAGGGGCAATTAAGTAAAGTACAGGCTTTTGAAGATTTATGTACTCAGCTTTCCCTAACTCCGGAACAAATTGCCTATGTTGGAGATGACCTGGTGGATATTCCGGTTATGAAACAGGTTGGACTGGCCATTGCCGTTGCCGATGCCCATAAACGGGTCAAAGCCATGGCTCACTGGACAACAGAACATAATGGCGGTCATGGTGCAGTAAGGGATGTCTGCGAACTACTGATGGAAGCTCAGGATACACTTGAAGAACAATTTTCAGTCTACCTTTAAACCTTTTACCTTCCGGATTAACTGAATATGGACAAAAAACTCCTGCTTCTGCTGCTGACCATTCCAGTGTTATCCATTATACTGACCTGGCCCATTCTAAATTCCAGCACCAGACAGGGCTCCAAAATTGTATTTCCGGAACAGGACAATAAAACCAGAGTCGCAGATTCCTTTTTTAACTATACTACGATTATAAATTTTGGTGAAGATGGTCTGCCTAAAAGCAAGGTAATAGGTAAAAAGTTGTTTCACTATCCCGGCAATGAAGATTCAGAAATAGTATCTCCGGTTATTACTTTTTTTAGAGCCACCGGTTCTCCTGTACTGGTGACCGCAGACAGAGGCTGGATTAATGAAGATGGAACCCGGGTATTATTAAAAGGTCATACTATTATTGAGCGTAAGAAAAGCGCCCAGAATCATTATTCCAGACTGGAAACACCAGAATTAACAGTATGGCCGGATAAAGAATACGCTGAAACGGACAAAGCCGTTAAAATCACCTCGGAAAGCACCGTTGCCACCGGTGTCGGGATGAAGGCTTATCTGGATAAGGAGCATTATTATTTATTGAATAATGTTAAGGCTCGGCATCTACCGGTGAAGGAGTAGCGTTCAGCGTTCAGCGTTCAGCGTTCAGCGTTCAGCGTTCAGCGTTCAGCGTTCAGAAAGAGCATAGAGTGTTAAGTGTTAAGTGTTAAGTGTTAAGTGTTAAGTGTTAAGTGTTAAGTGTTAAGTGTTAAGAAACTGTATATTGAGGGATTTTATTTAATGAAAGTGGGGCTGGTTTTAATTTGGGTGGTTTTTTCTCTGGTTTGGTCGGTGGATGTGCTGGCGCTGGCCAGTGATCGGGATCAGCCTATTGAGCTGGAGGCGGATACGGCGGATATTGATGATTTAAAGGGGATCAGTATTTATACCGGGAATGTGGTACTGGTTCAGGGCAGTATGGTCATTAAGGCGCATAAGCTGACCTTGTATAATGATAAAAATAAAGAGCTGGAAAAGGCTGTGGCTGAGGGTACTAAAGGAAAACTGGCTACGTTCAAGCAGAGGCCGGAAGGTAAAGATAAGGATTTTCGGGCCCGTGCCAGTACCATGATTTATTACCTTAAAAAAGATAAAATTCATTTGCTGAAAAATGCTTTTGTCTGGCAGGACGGCGATACTTTCAGCGGTGATAAAATTATTTACGATACCAAACGGGAAACCGTTGTTGCCAAAAGCAAAAAAGACAAACATGGTCAGCCAATTAAATCTGGCGGTCGTGTAAAAGTCACCATTCAGCCCAAGAGTAAAAATAAATAATCCCTTATGTCTTCTGAACTTGTTGAACTGCGTGCTGAAAAGCTAAACAAAACCTTTAAATCCCGTCAGGTGGTTAAAGACGTGTCTTTTACCCTGCAGAAAGGGGAAGTGGTGGGACTGCTCGGCCCTAACGGCGCAGGAAAAACCACCAGTTTTTATATGGTGGTTGGACTGATTAAAGCAGACAGCGGTCATATTCTCTGCCGCGGCCAGGATATTACCCGCCTGCCCATTCATAAACGTGCCCGGCTGGGAATAGGCTATCTGCCCCAGGAAGCATCCGTGTTTCGCAAACTGACGGTAGAAGAAAATATCCTTGCCATTTTACAGACCCGTAAGGACTTAAACCGAACTGATCGTCAGGCTCATCTGGAACAGTTACTTAATGAACTGAGCATCACTCATATCCGCAAATCTATGGGGATAAGTCTTTCCGGCGGTGAGCGTCGACGGGTAGAAATAGCCAGAACCCTCTCAATGGAGCCGGACTTTATCCTGCTCGATGAACCTTTTGCCGGAGTCGATCCCATTTCCGTCAGTGATATTCAATCCATAATCACCCATCTGACCGAAAAGAATATTGGGGTTCTCATTACCGATCATAATGTACGTGAAACTTTGAGCGTTTGCCGCAGGGCTTATATTATGAATGACGGCAGTGTCATTGCCAAAGGAGCACCGGATGCTCTATTGGCTAATGAACGCGTACGTGAAGTCTATCTGGGCGATAATTTTAAAATATAAATAACTGTAAGAGCATGATTTAAAAGAAATTATTTTAATCATTAAAAAATAATTGTTTTTTTTGATCACAATCAACTGCAATGGCACATAATTTGCGCTACTATTCAGACATAGCTTAAATAAAATATCCGGAAACATTGATTATTCAGCCATCCGGCACTATTTTTAATAATGAAAGGACATGATTTTTGGATCTGACTTTTGCATCTGACATTAGTCAGGTTTAACCACTCAGGTTTAACAAGCAGGCAGGTATTAACGCTGTAATATATGAAACAATCCCTCCAACTACGTCTGGGTCAACAACTAACAATGACGCCTCAATTGCAGCAGGCGATCCGTTTGTTGCAATTGTCCAGCCTGGATCTTCAACAGGAAATACAGGAAGCGCTCGACAGCAATGTCATGCTGGAAGTCGATGAGAGCAATTCTAATACCAACGATTCTGACGCTGATGATAGCCAGTCTTTACAGAATGATAGCCTGGAAAAAAACAGTTCCGAGCTGAATAACACCGATACTTCCGGTGATGATTTCATGTCTGAAGCCAACTCTGAACAGGTTGACTTCGAAAACACTCATAATAACATTCCTGATGAACTGTCCACCGATTCCAGCTGGGATGATGTCTATGATACCAGTCACCAGTATACTGCCGGGCAAAGCAATACCAGCAGCTGGAATGGCGATGACACCAGCCTGTTTGAAAATAACGGTAAAACTGAGGACAGCCTCAGGGAACATCTGCTCTGGCAAATGGAGATGACGCCATTCAGTGACACGGATCGTGAAATTGCTAACGCAATTATTGACACCATAGATGAAGCCGGTTACCTGACCCAGTCGCTGGAAGAACTGCTGGAATCTTTTCCGCCCGAACAGGAAATTGAACTGGATGAGCTCGAAGCGGTCTTACATCAGGTACAGAATTTTGATCCTCCGGGCGTAGGCGCAAGAGACTTACAGGAAAATCTTCTCCTGCAGTTAAAACAACTGGACGGTGAAACCCCCTGGCTGCAGGAAGCCAGAATTCTGGTTTCCAGACATTTAAACCTGCTGGCTAACCGTGATTTCACCACTTTAAAACGCCGCATGAAACTGGATGAAAAGCGCCTGGCCCAGGTCATTGGTCTGATTAAAAGCCTCAGTCCTCGGCCCGGCAGCCATATTTCAGATAACCGGCCGCATTATATTACACCGGATGTCTATGTCAGAAAAATTAAGGGTGACTGGTATTGTGAGCTGAATCCCGATTCAGCGCCCACCATTAAAATTAATGAGCAATACCTGAATCTGATTAAGGATGCTAAAAAAGACAGTGACATGAACTCCATTAAGGATCATCTGCAGGAAGCCCGCTGGTTTATAAAAAGCCTGCAGAGCCGTAATGAAACCTTATTAAAAGTGGCCCGCTGTATTGTTAATTTCCAGAAGGACTTTTTTGAATACGGTGAAGAACATATGCGGGCACTGGTACTGGCGGATGTGGCAGAGGTAGTGGGAATGCATGAGTCTACCATTTCCCGGGTCACCACCCAGAAATATATGCATACTCCCAGAGGCATTTTTGAGTTAAAATACTTCTTCTCCAGTCACGTCAATACTGCCAGTGGCGGGGAAGCCTCGGCTACGGCCATCCGGGCGATTATTAAAAAGTTAATCAACCAGGAAAACAGTAAAAAACCACTTAGTGACAATAAAATTTCCACTATGCTGGCAGAACAGAATTACAAGGTGGCGCGCAGGACTGTTGCAAAATACCGCGAATCCATGTCCATACCGCCTTCAAATGAAAGAAAAAATATTGCCTGACGGGTCATACCCGCTTAATGGCATCACATAGGTGAGGCAGTTAAACATTCTGTTAGTTTAACTACCCAATCACCGTTAACGAGGAGCTAATCTTATGCAAATAGATATAACCGGACACCATATCGACGTTACCGATTCCATGCGTGACTATGTAAACCAGAAAATGGAGCGTGTTGAACGCCATTTTGACATCGTGAGCAATGCTCATGTTATTTTAACGGTAGAAAAACAACGTCAGAAAGCAGAAGCGTCACTTATGGTTAAAGGTAGCAAGGTTTTCGCCGAAGCTGTTGATGAAGATATGTACGCCGCCATCGACAAGCTGATTGACAAGCTGGATCGTCAGGTGAAAAAACATAAAGAAAAAATGACCGATCACCACCGCGGTGAAGTCAGCCTTAAGACTCACGAACTATAATTGCCAGCCGGCTATGAGCATACAGGCTCATAGCCGGTCTGATTACCTTACTCTTACCTTATTTCGGTAATCCTTTTACCTTATGAAATTCAACAACCTGCTCAAACTTGATCAAATCCGTCTCAATATCACCGCCGCCAGCAAAAAAAAGGCACTTCAGGTGATCAGCGATATTGCGGCTGAAAATTACCCTGAATACAATGCCAATAAAATATTTGAACTGCTGATTGAACGTGAACGACTGGGCAGTACAGGCATTGGTCATGGCGTGGCGCTGCCACATGCCCGGCTGCCGGATTGTCAGGAACCCATCGGTATTTTTATTTCCCTGGCTGAAGGGGTTGATTTTGATGCCATTGATCAGGAACCGGTCAAACTGCTGTTTGCCCTGCTGGTTCCGGAAAACTCCACCCAGGAACATCTGGAAATTCTGGCCCGTCTGGCTGACTTTTTTCGCCAGGACAAAAACCGTCAGATTCTGGAAAACGCCACCTCTCCCGAAACCGTCTATAACCTGTTAATTAATATTTAACCGCCATGACAGTGGCTCTGCCTTTACATGGTACGCTCATTGAGTATCTCAATACAGGTATTTATCTTACTGGCCCCAGCGGCAGTGGTAAATCAGAAACCGCCCTGCAGTTAATTGATAAAGGTGCCCGCCTGGTTTGTGATGATGCCCCTTTATTAAGCCTCAGTGCAGAAAAAACCGGCAGCAACCACCAGTACGCCGTAACAGGGCATTGCCCGGAAGATTTTTCAGGACAAATGCATATCCGCAACCTGGGCGTTATCAATATTGGCGAACTGTTCGGTCAGGAACGGGTTAAAAAAAGCCAGCGCATTGATTTTATTATTGAAATCAGCCTGACGGAAGATTCTGATTTATATAATACTCAGGTACAATACCAATACTGGGCATTTCAGTCTCAGCAGATACCCGGTATTCAGCTTTACCGCTCTGCAGGCCGAAATATGGCCTTAATGGTGCATACCGCAGTTTTACAGTTTAAAGCTGCACCGAACGATAAAAAATAATAACGGATACAGTGTATGATACTTCAAATTGTCAGCGGCCTTTCCGGCTCAGGCAAGACAATTGCCCTGCAGGTACTGGAAGATATGGACTATTACTGTATCGATAATATGCCACTGGAACTGCTGCCTGAGCTGGTGGAAAAAAGCCTGAAAAACCGCAGCTATCTGGATCGCATTGCCATCGGCATTGATGCCCGGACCCTGGGCAGTGACTTTATCGATTTTCCCGAACTGATACAGAAAATTAAGGATAACGGCATTGAATGCCATGTTCTGTACCTGCATGCCCAGACCGCAATCCTGCTTAAGCGCTTCAGCGAAACCCGTCGCAAACATCCTCTGACCAATGAACAGACCTCCCTGGAAGAAGCCATTGAGCGTGAGCGCCTGGTACTGGATGCCATTAAACATTCTGCCAGCCAGCAGATAGATACCTCGGCTACTAATGTGCACCAGCTGCGCGATAAAATAAAACTGATTGTCTCTGCCACAGAGCAGCCCTTAATGACACTGCAGTTTCTGTCTTTTGGTTTCAAACACGGTATGCCCGATGAAATGGACCTGATGTTTGACATGCGCTGCCTGCCCAACCCTCACTGGGAACCGGAACTGAGACCTTTAACCGGCAAGGATCAGGCGGTCGCTGATTTTCTGACTCAGCAGGAAGCTGTCAATGAAATGTTTACTGATATCAGGGAACATATTGAAAAATGGCTGCCCTGCTTTGAGGAAAACAATAGAACCTATTTAACCGTGGCCATCGGCTGCACCGGCGGTCAGCACCGCTCGGTATATATGGTAGAACGCCTGGCCGAATACTTTTCCGGACAGCGAGACTTTGTAATTGCACGTCATAAAGAGCTGTTATAAGTTTGGCTACACCCACTTATCCCCATTTACAATAAAACTTCCTCCTGTTTATTCCTTTTGAGCACTATTAAAGCGGCGGCTTTGAGCATATAATTCCACTAAATCTAAATGGACATGGATTTTTTTAGTTAATTACTTCTGTTTTACCTATGATAAGGCTTTTATTGCATGGGCGTTGCACTTTTACTTATCACCCACGATGAAATCGGCCGCAGTATGCTTGATACTGCTATTAATATGATGGGTGTTTCTCCTCTCCCGTGCAGAAATCTGGTTATTACCTCTCAAATGGACATTGAACAGGGTCTGGAACAGGCACTGAAACTTTGCGCTGAACTGGATAATCCTGACGGTATCCTGGTAATTACCGACATCTACGGCTCAACACCCAGTAATATTGCCACCCGTCTGCTGGAGAGCACACCGGAGCAGGAAAAAGTCATTGTTACCGGCATTAACCTGCCCATGCTGGTCAGAGTGATGAATTATGCCGATCTGAACTTATCTGAACTGGCCCAGAAAGCCTGCTCCAGCGCCTCGGATAGCATCTTTATTATTGATAATTCACTTAAATGCCCTTAAGCTGTCAGCACTTTTCCTGTTAACATGGGAAATTGACCGGGTTGCGATAAATTGCAGAAAGATGTGTCAAATTAATTTGCCAGATAAATATGATTGAAAAAAAAATTACCATAAGCAACAAGCTTGGCCTGCATGCCCGGGCCGCAGCCAAACTGGTGAGCCTGGCCAGCAGCTTTAACTCGGATATAGAAATAAAAACACCCTGCCGCAGCGCCAACGGCAAAAGCATTATGAGTGTCATGATGCTGGCAGCAGGTATAGGTATGGAAATTACTCTGCTGATTGACGGCCCGGATGAACAGCATGCCTGTTCTGCCCTGGAAATGCTGATCAATCAGCGCTTTGATGAACCTGAATAATCACCCTTTTTTAAAATGCAAAAACCAATAGCGAAATAGATTTGTCCCAGACTACACACGACACCCAAACAAAAAAGGCAGAAGAAAGTAATATTTCTCCAGCCGCAAAACAACAGCAGTTACAGCAGCAGCTGACGCCTGTATATAAAGCCATTGATAGCGGCCAGGAAGCCAGTGTTATCAAGCTTATCAATTCTCTGCACCCTGCAGAAATTGCTTTTTTAATTGAATCCCTGCCCGATGAAGAACAACGGGACAAAATCTGGAAACTGGTGGCCATTGAGCATAAGGGTGAAACCCTTAACCACCTCAATGATTATATTCGGGCCCAGTTTATTGAAGACATGCCCACCAGCGAGCTGGTGGTCACAGCCCGGGATATGGATCACGATGATCTGGCGGATCTGCTGCCCGATCTGCCGGAAGTGGTTACCCGCATTCTGCTACAGTCCATGGAATCCCAGCACCGCAAACGCCTGGAATCGGTACTGTCTTATGATGAGGACACTGCCGGCGGTCTGATGAACACCGACACCATTTCCATCCGGGCGGATATTACCCTGGAAACGGTGATGCGCTACCTGCGTTTTCTTGGGCATATTCCTGATACCACTGATAATCTGATGGTAGTAAACTATGACGGTATCTATCAGGGCGTATTATACCTCTCTGATTTGCTCACCCATGATCCGGAGCTCTACGTATCCAGCGTTATGAACACCGATCTGCATGGTATTAATGCCTCTACTGACAAGGCTGAAGTGGCCGCCCTGTTTGAACGGCGTGACTTAATTACTGCTCCGGTTGTGGATGATAACGGTTATCTGCTCGGACGTATTACCATTGACGATATCGTTGACGTCATTCGTGATGAAGGTGAACACACCTTTATGAGTCAGGCCGGTCTGAGTGAAGAAGACGATATGTTTGCCCCGGTGCTGACCAGCAGTAAACGCCGCGCTGTCTGGCTGGGAGTTAACCTGCTGACAGCTCTGCTGGCTTCCTTTGTTATCGGCCTGTTCCAGCCCACTATTGAAAAAGTGGTGGCACTGGCTGTACTGATGCCTATTGTGGCCAGTATGGGCGGTATTGCCGGCAGCCAGACCCTGACCCTGGTAATACGGGGCATGGCGCTGGGTCAGTTAAGTGACCAAAACTACCGCAGCCTGATGTTCAAGGAACTGTCTGTAAGTTTGCTTAACGGCGTGCTCTGGGCCATTGTACTGGCGGTCATATCCGGTATCTGGTTCGCCAATGAAACTCTGGCACTGGTGATCGGCATTGCCATTATTATTAATCTGCTGGTGGCCGCCTTCTCCGGTGTCGCCATTCCGCTGCTACTGGATAAATTCGGCGCCGATCCGGCTCTGGCCGGCGGGGTTTTTCTGACCACGGTGACCGATGTTATTGGTTTTTTTGCCTTTTTAGGGCTGGCTTCAGTCATGCTGCTTTAGGCAATACTCTTTTAATATGCTGAATAAAAGCTTATTTACCCTGACCTTACTGGCTCTAAGCGGAGTATTGTGGTCACTGTTTAACAGCCCTCCGCCGGCTGAATTCAAACTGAGCCCGCTTCCCTTATCAGACAATTCCTCCCCTTTTTATCGGGTCGATTTTGCTTCCCACCAGTCCACCCCCGAAGTCCACAGCTCAACGGCTGTGGAACTGGCGGATCACCGGGTAATGGCCTTCTGGTATGGCGGTACCCGTGAGGGGCATAAAGATGTCAGTATTTACAGCAATATATGGGATCCAAAAACCGGCCTGTGGGGCCAGGACAGAGAAATAATAAACCGTCAATTTACCCGGGACAGCACCTGGCGTTATATTCGTAAACTGGGCAACCCAGTGGTGATGCGCGGGCCTGATCAGGGACTCTGGCTGTTTTATGTATCCGTTTCCGTCGGCGGCTGGGCCGGCAGTGCCATTAACCTGAGCCGTTCCTATGATGAAGGCCAGACCTGGAGTCCCGCCAGACGTCTGATCACCTCCCCGTTTTTCAACCTAAGCACTTTAATAAAAGGCAAGCCTATACAATACCAGGACGGCACCATCGGCCTGCCGGTCTATCATGAGATGCTGGGTAAATTTGCGGAATTATTAAGGATCAACCAGGACGGAGAAGTGATCTATAAAACCCGCCTGTCCTGGGGCACCCATTCTCTACAGCCCATTGTTTTTATTACTTCAGAGGATAATGCTCTGGTGATGATGCGTTATCACGGCAGCGGCCTGCGCCGTATTCTGCAGACCCGCACCCGGGACGCTGGTCTGAGCTGGTCTCCCATCAGCCGCAGTGCACTGCCTAACCCCAATGCAGGCATTATTGGTCTGAATATTCAATGGCAGGGACAGGAGGCTTTATTACTGGCCTTTAATAATAGTGAGGAAGAACGGGATGATCTCAGTCTGGCCTTATCACTGGATAAAGGACAAAGCTGGCAGCTTATCACCACTATTGAGCTGAATCCGCTGGATCCGCCGGACAACAGCAAACAGTTCTCTTACCCCTGGCTGCTACAGACCCGCAATGGCCAGATTCACCTGTTCTACACCTGGCATAAAAATCATATCAAACATATCGTCTTTAACCAGACCTGGCTGGAACAAAAACTGGCGCAAAGGAAGAAACCATGACGCTGGCAACCATTATCGGTCTGAGCGGGGTATCCCTGTTATTAAGTGCAGTCATTTTAAAATTACTGCTGATACTTAAATTACCGCTTAATAAAGCCCGCATCATAGCGCTACTGGTATTTATTGCTTCCTTTATCCCTGTAGAGGGTTATTCTCTCAGTCTCTATCTCAGAGGCCTGTTTAACGACCTGAGCATAACCACTTTATGTTTACTATTGCTGTTTTTATACCGCCCGCAAGTACAGCACATTCAGAGCCGTTCTGTTTTTATCCTGACCGCCCTGGCCGGCCTGCTGCTCTATCCCTTCGCTCTTGGCTACAGCCCTGTGGATCCTTATGCCTGGGGTTATCTAAACCAGAGCCACGGACTGACTGCCCCGCTGACAGTAACAGGCCTGTTATTGTTTCTGGCCGCTTATGCCTTTATAAAACAAAACACCCTGTTAATGGCCTGTATCATGACCAGCATTATCGCCTGGCAGTTAAACCTGCTTGAAAGCCGGAATATCTGGGATCACCTGCTGGATCCATTATTATGGCTTTACAGCCTGTATCAACTACCGGTAATAATATGGCGGCATTTCCATAACAAAGCCAGTAGTCAGTAATACACAAGAAATTCTTCTTCTTCAAAATCAATAAAAGACTTATAACGTCTGACACCGTACGGCCAGCGGTATTCTGTTGCCTTCAGGCCGGGATTATATACCGCCGTATACAGTGTGCCGAAACCTTCCTGATAATTATCGGTAAAAAGCGGGGCATACTCAAAACTGTCTATAAAATTCTGGATACTGATAAAAGGATCATACAGGCGCTCGGTCAGAAATTTTTTGCGCTCATGGGATTTTGAAAAAATGGCATAATTGGTCAGTTCAAAATCGCCCTGATGATTGACTGCCAGGGGAATATGAGATATCCGACAGATATTACCCGGGCCCACCTCAACCGTAGCCACATGATGGTTAATATCCAGCAGAGTAATATTATAGGCCATATGTGTCGGCACTCGCCTTAGGACTTCCACCGCCTGTTCTGTGGTTTCACAAAACTCCAGGATATACCTTAAAATCACCGGTATCCCGAAACCGACACCCCGATCCCTGGAACCGCCAAAAGCCAGAGACAATGAAAGACCGTGTTCATTGATACCATCCAGCACACCCCACAGACAGTCAGTAGAGGCTATCACTTCAGTCTCAAACCACTTAGACTTTAATATTCTGGCTTCAAACAGCTCCAGATCATAATCATAATTACGAACCAGTACCGGGTTATATTTGGTCCATACGGCCTGAGAACAGCCGGATAAATACGGGGCAGGACAGTAAAAACTAAGCAGGCGGGCTTCCAGATCACCGGCGCCGGTCAGTTCCACCAGTTTTAACCAGAAAGGCAATAATTCCGGCATATACTGTTCCAGAGCATTATAGCAGGCCTGATAGGACGGTCGGCTGAATTCTCCTTCCTGCAGAAACCATTTTTTATAACTCTCAATACTGTTCTGGTAAAATTTCAGCCACTTTTTATCCGGACTCTGCTCAGAAACAAACTGAAACAATTTAACGGGCTGCATTATTCATTCTCATGGGTGGCCGGTTCATCAGCAGATTTAAGCGGTTTCTGACCCGCATAGCGGTCGAGTGTCTGTTGTTCTTCTTCCGTTAATTCACGATACCTGATCATCTCCTGTACCTGCTGAATAATAGCCTGAGCATCATTTGTTAGATTTTTTGCAGCATCCTGCATCAGGCAGGGCGCAAAAACAATCACCAGATCAGCCCCCTTATAGACATAATCATCGGCCGACAAAATTCTTAATATATAAATCTCATCTGTCTGGAGCTGCTCTGGTGCATCGGCATAGGATTTATATGCCAGTCCCTGATCTGTTCTGGAATATATTCCACTCTGAGGAATATCAGTAACCACTTTCAGGTCCTTTTGAGTATATTTAAAAATTAACTGTCCACTGGGCTTATGTTCATACTCCATAACAAGACGGTTAAAATCACCGGGATCAAGCCTTAAATCTGCATTACTGTATTCCAGTAAATGAAAATAAAACAAAGGAAAATAGTTACTGCAAAAATCAGACTGATTGGTCAGTGCACTGATGCCGGTCACCCGTGGATTAATTTCCCCCAGATAAACGGTATCATTGTTATTAATATCGATCAGATAATCCACTTCAAAATATCCCTGATAACCAATCTTATAAAGGGCATTACCCAGCTGTTCTGTATATTGATATATGGTTTTCTGAACGTCCTTAGAAAAAGCATTCGGATTAACATCATTACCGCACCAGCCACCGACATAAGGGGTTAATTCAGGATTGCCAATAATTTCTGTCAGTATGGGGCCTATATAGGTACCATTACGTGTCGCACAGGCCTCAATAGCCACCTGCTGGCACTGAACCTTACGCATTACTTTTACACGCTCTTCGGCTTCTATGGAAGTACTAACCCGATTATAATCCTCTTCACCGGAAATAAAATAAGTGGTCTTACCCGAGTCGCCATAGGCCGTCTGAATAACAACATCCGAACCTAAATCATATTGTTTAATAACTGCCTGAAGCTCGGTATAACCAGAAATTTTAACCAGTGCATTGGGAACACTGGGCACATTCACACTATTGCCTATTTCTGTTGTGGTAATTTTATTATCAATTTTTTTTACCAGACGATTGGGCGGCATAATCAGTGTCATGTCCAGACTTTTAACCATCTTTTCAAGCGCCTCATCATAAAACAGAAACATTACTCTGGCCGGACTGTCTGCAGAATTATGCTGTCTGATATGCTCAACTATTTTTTTATTGCCCAACAGAAACTGATTAATGCCTTCTATATCGTTAAAAACCGGTTGTTCTTCATATTCAGGTAAAATAACACTAGGGTTGCGCTGATCATAACAGTCAATAAAATTGACATTGAACCAGTTCTTAATCCAGTGTGACATCATCATTAAATTAAAATTACTGGCACTGACAAAATAACAGGCTTGTGGATCATTTGTGAAGTAGTGTTTAATGTCGTTGATAGTCTTAAGTGTTGTACTCATAAATTTTACTCTGTCAGAAAATTGGAAAAGCTGATTTAAAAAGCTAACTGGAAAGATACTTTTCCGTAAAAATTTTTAACCCCTTTTCAGGATGGTAGCCGTGAATTTCTTTAATCTGTATGGTTTGCAAATACAGCAAAAGGTCATAATTAATAATCTGTCCCGGAACAATAATAGGAAAGCCCGGTGGATAGGGTGTAACAAATGAAGCGGATATTAACTTTTTATCATTTATAACGTCCGACATAAGCTCATTAGACAGAGTGACAAAATCAATATTCTCCTCTTTCAGTCCAGCATAATAAGCACTGCGGATATTAATTGCCTGGAAATTGTTTTTCCTTAAAGATGCTACAGAAATAAATCGCTTGTGATACAGACGGGTCTGAGGCAAATTAACAATAACTGGTTTATCCATAATATGAGCCTGTTCCGATGCCTGACTCAGCTTACTGGCTATCTGTATCAGCGCCTCCAGAAGATAGGTAATATTATCCATACTGGCACCAATATTAATAATCAGCAAAATAGTATTACGGGAGGTCTTATTAACCTGCACATCATATTGTGTCATTAACATCTGCCGGAAATTCGGCCCGTCTATTCCTGTAGCACTAATATCCAGCGTGACACGGGTAGGATCCACATTAAACAAAGCGTTGTTAAAGTTGCTTAACAGTTGAATATAATGATAGAAAAAATGATTATTGCTTTCCCTCTGCCTGGTCTGATACTGTGCCGGAATTAAATCTTCATCCTCAAGCACCTTAAAATACCGGCACAGCAATTCATGTTCCTTAATGGTTCGGCGCAGATAACAGGCCAGTTCTATAGTCTTTTTCACCCGTTCAAAACCTTCGAGAACCATCTGACGTCGGGCAAAATCCAGTGACGCAATCAGCTGATAATTAGGTGAAGTAGAGGTATGGGTTCGATAAGCTTCATGAAAATTATCCCTGTCCAAATCATGGTCGAAAATATGCAGCATAGACGTCTGTCTGAATGCCGTTAAGGTCTTATGGGTCGACTGGGTCGCATAGACCCGTATTTTTAATTTTTCCGGATCAGGATACAGAGGATTACTCAGGACATAATCAGTATTATCTGGTTCTGCAGTTTCCAGCCATTGCCGGTAAAACTGTGCATAAGCCGGATCATAGCGTAAAGCATCCAGTTCATTGGCCACACCCATTGCCGTTCTGTTCAGATACAGGGGGTTGAATGTTCCAAAAGAAAACCAGGCTTCATCCCAGTGAAAAATAATATCCGGCTTAATGGCCAGAATATCCAGCATAAAACGCTTAACATTATAAATAATACCATCAAAAGTGGAATTGGTTAAGGTAATCTGCCGGACCCTGTGCAGTTGATTCTGCTGCTTTAAGTCCATCAGTACTTCTTTAATCCGTTCCAGGGTCACACAGCCGTATAAATCAAATTGATTTAACGGATAGGTTTCCAGAAAAATGGCATTAGCACCGCTTAAAAATACAGAATAAGGTATGGATTTATGGCAGTCAGAGGAAATCAGCACCACATCATCCGGCTGCAGATTGGCCTGCATAACAATCTTGTTAGCAGAGGTGGTACCATTGGTAACAAAATAAGTATATTGAGACTTAAAGGCACGAGCCGCCTTATTCTGGGCCTGAGAAATAGAACCTTTAGGATCCATCAGTGAATCCATCCCCCCCAGAGTTGAGGAAGTTTCAGCCGCAAAAATATTCTCACCGTAAAAATCCATAACATCGTTTATCCACAGTGAGTTAGTTATGGATTGCCCCTGAGAAATAGGCAGGGCATGAAAAGCACCTTTGGGTTTGGAGGCATAATTTCTCAGTGCATCAAAAAAAGGCGTACAGCAGCGTTGTTCAACCGCCGTTATAATATGCTGATGTAAATCAGCAAATAAATTAAATCCCGTAAATACCCGTTCAAACTCATTATAATAAGGTTCCGACAGGGGTAACTCTGTAATAAAAAAATGATCCAGTTCCGGTCGTAGGGCCTGTAGTGTTTCTTTTAAAATAAACTCTGTTTCCCTGGTCTCTGTACTCACCTGTTCCTGAGTATTACTATTATTGTTTGCAAGTCCATAAAATGTTCTGTCCAGAATTGAACTGAAATTATCAACCAGCTCAGGATTATCCCTGCTGTTCTTATCAGCATAAGATTTAATACCGGATAAATAAATGCAGATCTGTATTGCCGGATTGGATAAAACAGCAATCAACGCATCCTCATAATTATCAACCATAACAAAGTCATAAATATAAGGATCATGGGGAGATTTGAACCCGGCCAGAGCATTACGATAATAGTATTCATACTCCTGAGGATCCGGGTGAATAATCAGAACTTCAAAATAAACTTTCTGTTTTTTTTCCTGTTTGTCTCTGGCAAAACCCGGTGATAAGCGGCTTATCTGAGGTTTATCCAGATTAGTCAGGTTGGTGTAGAAAGGAATAAATTCCTGCTTGCGATATTCCCGAGTTTCCAGTGAATATAAAACATTACTGGCCAGCAGTTCAAAAGCATAAAAATCTTTCTGGGTTGAATAGTCGTACAGGCGTGATATAACCTCCTGACCGGGATAAGCATAATAGCATTCTGTTTTTTTTAGCTGAGTCAGTCTGTCTGTAATAATACTTTGCTGTCTGCTCTTAACATCCTCACACAATGCCTGCCACAAGCACAGCCGTTCATGTTCAAGATCAAATACTTCAGAGAGACGCATAATCAGCCTGATTGTTTTCTGTTTTTTCTAACACTTTTTGCTGCCTTATTTCTTTATTGCCAGTAATACCTGCCGTGCAGAAACATTTTCCGGATCCAGTATTAATACATCCTGCATAATAGCTCGTGCAGAGGGCCACTTATCCTGTTCAAAATACAATAACCCCAGCTCAGTTAAAAAAAGTGTATCGCTGGGATACAGAGCCAGTATTTTTTTAAGTAATTTTTCAGACAATTCTGTTTTACCTGTTTTTCTTAAGGCATAAGCCAGCCGCAGATTTCCAAAGTAATTATAGTAATCCACTTTCAGTACCTGATAACCAATTTTAGTCACTTCTTTATACTGCTCTGACAAAATATAAACATACATCAGCCCCAGCTTGGGCGTCATAGAATTGGGCAACACCTGTATGGCTTTTTTGTAGTGACTGACTGCATTTTTATATTGCTTATTTAAAGTATATAAATGAGCCAGACGATTATTCACTGTATAAGTATCCGGGTACTGACTGTAAACCAGTTGAATAGCCTTAATGGCATCCTCAATATTACCTGAGGTTTCATAGCGGTATGAGGTATAATACGCTTCAGATATCTCTTTATAGGATAATTCTGCCGCTGCCGCATCAAACGACAATCCTGTAACAAATACTATCCCTGCTAGCATTAAAAAATTAAAAATTTTATTCATTACTGAGTACGTCCTTAACTTCATCATTAGTTTCCAGGCTTTCATTTCCTGTATTAACCAGTCGGTAATCCCCTACCCTGATTTCCTTAAATTTTAAAACCGGATCCAGTTCCACTTCTGTATCGAGTTGAATATCAAAAAAAGAATTACGGATTTGTCCCTTCACCAGAGTATCTTTTGCAAAATAATAACGCGCCTGAGTATTTATCCATTCATGATTAATGGTATTGAGCAAACTGCTGATAAATTGCCGGGGTTTATCAAGTAAACTGCTGTTATTAATGGTATCCGTCCAGTCATAGTGACCGGTATAAGAAACAGGTATGGTTGAGAGTGCCAGATAAATCAATTTGAGATAAGGGTCATCGCCTTCTATGGAATAACAATAATAATTACCATACTGTTTACCAAAATAAAGCCTGCCTTTGGTCGTTTCAAAATAGGTATATAAAGTGGCAGACATTTTTACCGTAAAACTGAAATCATCAACCTGCCTGTTATTTTTATATACCTGATAATGATACACATCATCCAGAACAAAGTTTGTGACCTGATCATAAAACAGGTTAAATGCACAGGCACAGACTGATAAGTTTTTTTCCGGCAGTCCGTGGGTAATAAAATGTCCGGACTGTGCATAATTAACAAAAATAAACGGCATGGTTGGAGCCGTGGGAAAGGTACTGCTTTGTATCTGAATATGCAGATGCGGCTGAGGAGAATTACCCGAATTACCGCATTTTGCCAGTGCCGTTCCAACACTGACTGCCTGACCTTCAAAGACTATAATGGATTCTGCTGCCAGATGGGCCAGGCGGACATAAAACCCCCGATCATCCTGAATAATGATTTCATTACCCCAGGGGTTTATGGTATCAATGGAGCCGATTATATTATCCGGTAAATAATTAACCACCCGCACGACCTTGCCATTAACCGGTGACAGAATATCCTGGCCATAACAATAATACTCGTTCAGATAATTTCCCTGATTGGCATAGGTTTTACCATTGTCATCCGCTATCACAAAGTCATAAGCATATTTATACAAACCCTGATGTGTCCACATGTCATCAAAGCCCTGCCATACGTACCAGTTGCCCGAGAAAGGCATTGACAGGGCATACGGCGTTGCTACATAGCGTGATTTATTGGCAATAAAATAATCAAGATTCTGCTCAGGATTACCTATAAAAAAAACCGTACGATTGGGATAATTTAATAAATAGAAGGTATAAATTAAACTCAGGGTAACCAGTGTAAACGGCAGGGTAAATATCGGCAGGCCATATTGTGACCAGAAAACATGACCGGCACTGGATATTAAAGTGGAGACCGCTACACCAATCAGAGCAATCAATGTACTGTTTAAAGAAGGTATAGTAAAAATACCACCAATGGCCATAGCAATAAGAATATAATTAAAACTGCTGATATCCTGGGATGCCGCTACAACAGAACCTGTAAAAAAGCCATAAATGGTCATACCCGTCAGAAAGCCTGCCAGTGACAGAAAAAACAGGACTCGGGAATAATAT
This sequence comes from Gammaproteobacteria bacterium, assembly GCA_027009375.1. Lineage (GTDB taxonomy): Bacteria > Pseudomonadota > Gammaproteobacteria > GRL18 > GRL18 > JANELJ01. The sequence goes on along the minus strand of JALVDE010000184.1, from coordinate 2,732 downwards.
AATAATAACAAAGCAATCAGTAATCCGCTGATCTCATTAGGCATAAACATAATAGCCCCAAGAGACTTCAGATAACCGCTGAACCAGTACGGGAAAATACCCAGATCCAGGGAATACATTGGAGTATAAAGAGAAATAACATATAGATTGGTAAAACTCGATGCCGACAGGTAAACCAGGGAACTGACAATAATAAAAGGAATACTCAAAACCTGAAGGTTAAACAGGTTTAGAAAAATATTGGCGGTTACCAGAGTAATAAAATACGTAAGAGCACCAGCCATCCCCAGCATTAACAGACTTAAAAAGGATATTTTAAACACAAAACCGATAGCCAGCCCCACCAGTAAGGCATTATAGGCATAGTAACCGGCTTCAATAAACTGTTTATGATGGCCCAGAAAACGGGCCGTCAGATAAGCAGAAAAAACAGCAAATATACCGGAAAACCCGGCATTGTAATTAATTAATGTTAAGACCAGTAATAAAACACCACAAAAGGTTTTATGAATAAAGAAAATATCAGAATAGCTGTTTGCCAGTGCTTTAAAAAACATTTTAAAATCACCGGCAGTAACAGCAATTTGCTTTTGAGGTTCAGACACGTTTAAGTATTACTGGCAATATAATTAAGTGCTTCCTGATTTTTGGGCAGATAAAGCAATACTGATTGATAGGCTTTAACTGCCGACTCAGTCTGCCCCAGCCGATGGCTGGCACGTGCCATATAAAGAAGAGGAGCAACCTGAGTGGGATACCACTGACTGACTTGCCCGGCATGTTCAAGCAATGTCTGCCATTTTTTCTGTCCTGCCTCACTAACCATCAGACGCAGATGAGCCGTATAGTTAGTTGGGGCCTGTTTAAGCACCTTTCGGCTGACTCTGGCGGCTTCCTTCCAGCGCAACTGCGCCAGCAGAGCCATGGCTTCACCCAAGGGCGCATCCAGTGAGTTTCTGTTCAGCTGAGCAGCCTGTTTATACAGACGGATGGCCTGATTATAATTTTTCTGTAAATAGTTCAGCCAGGCCTTGCGCAAAATAATAAACTCTGAATTTTGCGAAGCTTTAAGCGGCAGAGATTCAAGAACAGACAAAGCCTGAACATAGTCCTGTTTAGCTTCCAGCTGATATGACCTGGCCATGGCTTTATGCTGACTCATGGCATTTACGGTGTTGAAAAACAATAGGGATATAAACACCGCTTTGAGCAGTACTTTAAACACAAATTGACTCTTAAACATTAAACAACCTTAGATTAATAAATTACCAGGAAGTGGACAGACCGGTATAAAAGTAGGTGACCGAATAATCATCCTTATAGGTTTTATCACGGTAACGCTCATTACCACCAGATAATGTGAGCTTGATACTCTCAGTGACATCAAATTCAGCCAGTAATGAAAATCCGCCCCGCTGTACATCCCCAAGGTTGTAAACCGTTGCCGCATCTCTGTCTACTGCATAAAAACGCTCACCGGTAATGGCTGTGCCTTTAATTTTGGAAAGATTCAGAAACTGCCCGTCAAAGAAATGTGTGAGTGATACTTCCAGAGCTTTGGCCGACTTCTGGTTCTGGGTACGGGCTTTTTTAGATGAGGAAATAAGATAACCGCGCATCTGCAGCCAGTCTTTCTGATCATTAAACGCAAAACCAGCTGTCGGTGTCCACTGATCAATGGTCAGTCCCTTATAGTAATCAGAGTTTGCATAACCAAGATCGACGTAATAGTTTTTATCATAGGTGAGATAAGAGATATGCGGTGCATAAACTTTTACATTATCAGAAATTTTGCTTTTATCATCATTATCGATATGATGAATATCAAAACTGACCGTCAGCAGGCCGTTCAGAGCATCCGGGCGAAAGGTTTTACGCCCGGACAGGAAATAGGCGTCCTGATCAATGCTTGAACGGCCGTAATTAGTTTTATAATCACTGCTCTTTCTATAGTCATAACTGCTGTTATCATAAACAAAAGTAAAGCCATAAGACTCCAGATAGTCCGCACTGACAAAAAAACCATAGTTAGATTTTTTATCCCGTTGCCGAGAATTAGAATAATCTCCAACCGCTCCCTGAATACCTGCTGTTACATCCCAGTCTTCACCGGCAAAACTTTGCGCAGAAGTAACACTTACAGCGCCTAAGACAAAAGCACTTAGGCTATTTTTAATCATACTGTTTTTTCTAATACTGGCTGACATATTTTTATTCCTGATATATTCCCAAAAACTTCAAAATTTACATGGAACTTAGTATAGGTCAGAAACTATTATTCCTCAAACCAGAAAAAATATAAATATTCTATATATTTCAAAATGTTACAAAACATTACAAAAATTTAATGTTTGAAACATTCTTTTTTACCTGGCTAAAATATTATTCACTATTCAACCTGAATTAGTCATTCTTTTTTATTTAACCCATATTTCACCCTGAAACGTCTATACTCTTAGCATATGACTGAGTCCATCACTGAAAAAACTGACGAACAGCTTATAAAAGACTATGCAGGCGGCAGTCACTCTGCCTTTGAAACCCTGTACAGACGTTATAAAAATCCCATTTACCATTACTGTTTTCGCCAGCTCAGTACACCGGCTCTGGCCGATGAACTGCATCAGGACGTCTGGTTAAAAGTCATTAAATCCGCAGCGCAGTTTAAACAGCAATCATCATTTAAAACCTGGCTGTATAAAATAGCACACAACGCCCTGATGGATTATTAT
>JALVDE010000183.1 GCA_027009375.1 Gammaproteobacteria bacterium | reverse complement strand
ATTATTTGTTTCCTGAATTTTATTAAAATTTAAATCTGAAGATAGTACAGAGGCATCTACTGTTCATTTGTATTCATCTGAAAATTGCCCTGCTCTTAAATCCCCCTTTCTGAAGAAGAAGGGGGGAGTAAAAAGCTTAATAAACGGATGAGTACTAATTAAGAAAGGAAGGCTCTATTATGTATTTTTATCCAGCGACTGCTTAAAAGAAGCAATTTCCTGTTCCACCCGGCTTTCAAAGTCCTTAATAGTTTCTTCAATGTCCACAAACTCGGTGCTTCCAGAAGCCATGGCAACCGGCTTTTCAAACTTATGCTGTACTGGATCAGGTGCTTTTGGCGCGGACTGGGGAACAACAGGTTCATCAGGGATGCTGCTGCTAAAAGTCTCCGCCTGATTATTTATAGCCTGTTGTTCTGACAGGGCATGTTCATATTTTTTCTGCTCGGTATTAATTAAGCGGGCCACATCATCTTTATTCTGTAACACCAGGGGGCTGGTTATTTCTTCAGACAGCTCTTCTGCAACAATCTGAACGTGCTCTCTGGTAAAAAAACTGATTTCTTCCAGATATCCAAACAGCAGGATCCGATCGCAGAACACATTAATCCGTCTTGGCACCCCTTCGGTCAGTCGATGGATCAGCATTAAGGCATTATCATCAAACAGGTTGCCTCCAGACCAGCCGGCTTCATGCAGACGATAATTAATATAGTGTTTGGTTTCTTCTTCTTTTAAAGGCCCCAGGTGACAGGAGGCGATAACCCGCTGACGTAACTGCTCCATAGAGCTGTCCTGCAGGGTTTTAATAAAATTTTTCTGGCCAACCAGGAAACTCTGGATCAGAGGCTTATTATCTATCTGGAAATTAGACAGCATTCTCAGTTCTTCAACGGTTTTGGCCGGCAGATTCTGTACCTCATCCACCACCAGTACCACTCTTCGGCCCAGTCTGTGTGCTGAATTAAGAAAAGCTCTGAACTGGTTAAGCAATGCGGCCTTGGTCAGGCCCTTGGAAATTAGCTCGAAAGACTCACAGATCATTTCCATTAGGTCATGATCTTCAAGATGGGTAGTCACCAGCTGCTTGGCAATATACGTTTTGGGATCCAGGCCGGCAATCAGGTTTTTAACAATGGTGGTTTTGCCGGTACCGATATCACCAGTCACCACAATAAAGCCTTCCCCCTGACTTAAACCGTACTGCAGGTAAGAAAGTGCCCGTTTGTGTCCCTTACTGGCAAAAAAGATGCGCGGATCCGGGGTCATCTGGAACGGGTTATGTTTTAGCTTATAATACTCTTTGTACATATAATATTTACTCTAAAAGTATAAAGTAGGATTTTTCGTACACACAGCTCTTAATAACAAAAGCATTAACCAAAGTCAGCTTTAGTCAGCAGAGAAAAAGACTAAAAAGTGAACGTAATAATTTACTTCATTTGCCTGTTAATTTTAGAGTAAACAGGTACCGGATTCAATTTGATACCGGCTTTATAGGTAAATTGATCGGCCTAAGTAAGACAGCCCTTACAGCTAAAGCGGATTTATCTGTCCTGAGACTATGTATAACTGCGTCGGCGCCGTTTTCGAGGTTTTCTGGTACTATCAGGATGAGTTCGGGTGTGCCGGTGTGATGACCTTCTGGAACGGCGTTTTTTTCGTCTGCTGAGCAGTTTTTTTATTAACAGGCTGCTTACTTTTGCTATCAGCAGAACACTGATAATAATAAGAAAAGCATTTTTTAACAGTTCATAAAACCGCACAAACAGTTCATGCACCACCTCTTTATTCGGATCTTCAGCCTCCATTAAACGGGGCGGTAAGGCTTTACCGGCTAATTCTTCCAGGCTTTTCCCTTTATATTCAGTCATATCTACTGATGCTTTGGTTAATACCAGAGCCTGGGTTTCTGAATCCACATCAGATACTTTTATGGCATCTCTAAAGTCAGCGGTATTTTCCCATAATTTTTTTGCCTCTTTTTTTGCTTCAGGAGACAACATCGGTGCCAGGGTTTCATATATTCCCAGGCCTTCCTGCTGCTCAGCCAGTTCATCCTGTTCAAATAACAGGTAACCTTCGACAACCATATCATCCGCTGCTTTTTTATCTGTTGTTTCTCCCAAAACCGGCTGCTGAGCAAACAATTCATCCGCGATAACCGTTTTCCTCGGTACAGTTCCGGAGTTATCCTCCCTAACAAGTACTGATTGATTATCCACATTCAGTTCTGGCTTACTGACATCCAGTACATGGATCGGCATATCCTGTCTGGGTTCTGGGTGAGTCTCTTCTTTATCCTCTAATGGAATGGCCCAGACATTAGGTAAACTGAACAGCAACAGTAAAAGATGGAAAAAATAATACCAATGTTTCATGCTTTACTCTTTATCAAATTGATACTTGCCAAATAAAAAGTCTCTGCTGATAAAAAAACTTTTAACACTTAAATGAGCAATAAGAATATGAACCGGCATTTTAATCCAGTGCCCTCGAATATAAATCAGGAAACTGGCCAGGTTGTTTTTAAAGCCAAAAACCAGGGGGTGATGAGGAGACAAAGCCGGTTTAAACAGGCCATGTGATAATAACCCGGTAAAGCTGTTTTGATGGCGCTTATAGATTTTTTTCACAAAAGGACTGTCTGGCATTAAACCAAATATCTGTTTCAGTGTATCCAGACAATAAAACAGCTCCAGGGTAAAGCCTGTCTGCTCAGCCAGGGTAACCAGTTTTTCCCAGTAATCATTTTGACCGTATTGCTGCATTAACAGGTAAAGATCCACCAGATCTCTAAAACCGTTACTAAAATCCTCATTGGTAAACAGGTGAATACAACTGTGCAAAGTCGCCGCGGCAGGTGATAAATGCGCCAGCCCCTGCGGGTTTAGCTCTATTTCATTAAAAAACAGCTGAGAATCCGGCGCCCGGCCTGAAATGGGCGGGATAATATTATGGTGTACATCAATTACCGTACCCCGGTACACATTGGACATGGGCGGTATTTCATGTGCCCACTCCCGATAATAACGCTCATCGTAATCATTAAGTTTTTTGGCAAACCAGCCATTTTTCTGCAGCAACTGCTGGGCTGTACCCAGTTGCTGCTTAGGTACTAATACATCAATATCCGAATAAACCCGTCCTTTACCATTCTGACTGCCTGATAAAGTGTAGCCGGCGCCTTTTAAGAAAACCGGGGTTATATTGCTCTGTTTTAAAATAGCGCTGATTTCCAGGCATTCAAAACGCACCTGCTGCGCCTGCCTCCGGGCATAAACACTGGCCGCCTGCAGGTGCTTTCTGGCATACTGCGGGTAATGCTGAAAATCATTATTAGAGAGCGCTAACTGATACAGAGTGGCCAGCAACTGTGTCTGTCTCAGGATAAACACAATGCTTTCCCATTGCCTGTCATCCAGTTCTGCACCGGTCGAGGTGTCTTTAAACAACTGCACAATAGTAGTAAAAAAATCGGACTTCATTATTTAATGACTTCCTCAACTAAAAACTCACTCACTTCACTGACATTACTATAATGCACTTCAAAATGCACAGCCGCATCCACCAGCTTACCTACCGTCTCAAAACCCTGCTGACCTGTTATATTATAATTAAAAGAATTACTGCTGATCTGCTGAAACCCCTGCAGTTTATCCAGCTGGTAAATAGTTAAGTCGGTATCCGCTTTATATTTTGGAAAGACTATGCCAACCACTTCAGCCTGTTCAAGCTGCCTGTGCTGCTCCCATGACACACAGCGAAACAGGGCGACATCACCTTTTTGAGTGCCTTTAGCGGTATCGGTACAGACCACATCGGGAAACCACTGTTTAAGCAAGTCTATGGAGTTATTTTTTAAACTTACCGGCCGGTAAACAGGATTTACCCGGCTGGAATTCAGGTCAACAATGGCCATTTCATCAGAATACAGGTTCCAGCCGGTAAGAGCCAGGTAGGCAGAAAGCGTACTTTTTCCTGATCCAGGTGTAGCCGGAAAAATAATGGCTTTACCGTCTTTTTCCAGTACTGCGGCATGAATAATAAAATGGTTATAATCAAAGGCCGCCACGCACCAGTTCATTCCCCATTCAAGTACGGGATAAGCCTGGGCTAAAGGCATGGGCTTAAAAGGGGACTGCTGATCCACATAAAAGGTGATCTGGGGACGAAAAAAACGGCGCACTAGAGAGTCGAATTTCAGGGCAATTTCAAAATCAACCGGCGCGTCCACCTGGTTAATCACCTCTGCTCCGTAGATTTTTTCTATATCTGAAACAACGTCATCGGGATAATCGGTTAAACGATAAGTATAGCGACCGGTATTTAAGGTTAACATCAGGACAGATCAGTTTGAGTAATAATTTTCTTTTCCAGCATCTGACGAAACAGCGACTGAGACTGAGACTGACGCTGTGGGGACTTAAGGGCTTCTATCTGCTGCTCGGTAAAAGACTTTTCCACTTCAAACAGTTCTTTTGCCTTAACACCATCCAGACTTAAAAAGTGAGTGTCTCCGCTTAAATTTGAATAAATGACCAAACCGCTGTGATCATTAGGAAAAAAACGGACACAATCTGCTGTAAACTGATACTTCAATAGCCGTCCAATATTTTCAACACTTATGGACAAGAAAATCCACTGTAAGAAGATTCACCATCTGTATAAGATGCCTCTAAAGCACTGACAACAGTATCTACATCATATCTAAAGGTTGTAGCATACAAATGCTGGACGAGTTCCTCTGCCGTATTAATAACATCACTTCCAATGGTAACAGGCAAGGTATAAAAATCGAAAAAGGCATTTAAATAAGCTGCTGATAAATGAAATGAAAGTGTTCCGCTTGCCGCCAGGCCATCTGCAAGATTTAAGGTTACACCATCATCCAGGGTTATTGTAGTGGCCGACTCAAATGTCGTTATTGCAGTATGCAGACAGTCTTCCTTATCTGGACCATAGTTGGAAAAACCACCATGATACTGACCGCCGGGTTTCCAGTACCCTGGCGAACGACCACCGGTTAAAGGTGGAATCTTACAATTATCCACTACCTGAGAGCCGCCAGATAAAGCCCCTGAAACCGTACAGACACCCCACACAGAAGATGCAGGCAAAGTCGTTAAAATAGTTCCCGCAGCCGCCTTCTGGATAAATTTACGACGTGAATCGGTTGTTGCAGCACCTTCCTCTTTATTTAGAGAAGTCGCGTTTTCAATGGTTTCTGTTGATTTATTATCTTGTGCATTCATACCCTGGTATCCAATATGCTTGAATTACTATATAAAACAATTATTATGGTTCGTAGCCGGAGCTTAATCATTTACTCCATACTACAACAACCCTTGTCATTAGTATACTTAAACTAATGCAAGCAATTTTTATACCTTATTTTCTTTTCCCATTATAAACAGTCGGTTACAAAAGAAGAAAAAATTTTATAGAACGAAGATGTAAAAAATTCTGACAATGGAAATGCAAAAACAAAAAAACACATCATTTATTCTGACAGCTCTTTTTGTCTACCTGCTGCTCATTGTCTACGGCACCTTATATCCTATTGCTCAATGGGACTGGAGTCTTGGTAACTGGTCAAAATTTCTGACTCTTAAAGTCCCTGAACATGTCTCCTATGCTGATCTGGTTATGAATTTTATTATTTATATTCCCTTCGGCCTGCTGTTTTTTCTTGCTTTACCCTCCAGTAAAAAGACATCTGGAAAAGTATTTTTAATAACACTTTTGGGTTTCTGTTTATCAACCTGCCTGGAATATTTTCAACAGTTTTTACCCGGCAGAACCAGCTCTTTATCCGATATTTTTTTGAACACTGTCGGCTCTATGCTGGGTGCACTTACTGCACAACTATTAGCCAAAAGACAGACCCGCACCTTCCTGACTAACTGGCAGCAACAACATCTGTCTCATACGCCCTATAGTTTACTGGGACTGGTTGCGGCTTTACTCTGGGGAGCCTCACAACTGGTTCCCTTTGTACCGTCACTGGAAATCAGCAACCTTCGCCAGGGACTGGCCCCTTTATGGCATACACTAAACAGCCCTGACACATTTAAGTTTTCTAAATTTATCATTTATTTACTTAATATCAGCGCAATCCTGCTGATCCTGCGCTCATCTTTAAAAAAGAACGCCAGCAGTACCCGTCTTATTTTTATTTTTGTATTGCTGATTCTGCTGCTAAAAGTACCGGTATTAACCAGGCAATTATCACTGGAAGCGGTTTCTGCTTTCTTTGTCGGATTACTGATTTACAGTCTATTTTATCAGCTTAAAGTTTCTATCCAAAAAACAGCCGCCCTGGTCATGCTTGTTATTGCTTATGCCTACAGCACCTTATTAGCAGGCAATCCTGATTTACCCACCCGTCCAATGAACTGGATACCTTTTTCACAACAAATGAATACCCTGGTGGGAATAGCGGATTTAATTGAACAGATTGCAGTATTTTCCGCCTTCGCCTATGTACTGACACCTAAAACAGCTAAACCGGGAAAACGTTATTTTATTATTACAGGCAGTTTTATCCTGTTATTTGCTTTTAGCCTGGAATGGCTGCAGCAATTTAAAGCCGGTCGTTATAGTGATATTACGGATGTAATCATTGCTTTTTCTGCCTGGTCTGCCTGTATGCTATACCCGTGGAACCGGCAGACTCCCGTTACAAACACTCTGGCCAGAGAAACAAACCATTCATCCGGCTTTGCAATTAAACCTAAATACCTGCTGGCGGCTATCATCTCATTGATACTGATTGGTGGTTTAACCTTTATAATCAAAGGCCCAACAGCTCCTGACTATCATTATCAATTACCTGAAATTTCTGAATTGCCCGAGGTTAATCTTCCTTATTTCAAACAGCAGCATCCCCGTCTGCCAGCGCCCACAACAAATGATATTCAGCAACTGGAGACACATAACCCATCCTTTTTTTGGCAACATAAACGGCGAGCTAAAAGAGGTGATTTATATTCACAAACCCTGCTGGCCTATATTTATCCAGGCAGTATCGATTTAACACAGTTATTTAACAAAATTATTAAACTGGAGCCAGCCTGGCGAGGCCACCAGCAGACCAAACCTATTGCCCTTGCTTATGACTGGCTTTACTCACAATGGACACCCTCTCAACGTCAACAGCTTCGCAATAAAGTAAAGGAAGCCTGTGAATATGAAATAAAGATTATCAGGGATTCAATGAAATTATCACCCTATAATGTTTATCTATACAACAGTCCTTTTCAGGCTTTAATTACCGCATCCCTGGCCCTGCATAAAGACATCCCTGAAACTGAAGACACCTGCATGCGCTTTACCTATGACTACTGGGTAAACCGGGTAGTCCCCGTCTGGAAACAGGTTATGGGAAAAAACGGCGGATGGCATGAAGGTGGAGAATATATCGGTATCGGTATTGGCCAGGCCATTTACCAGGTACCAGCCATGTGGAGAGCCGCTACGGGTGAAGATTATTTTAAACAAATTCCCGGCATCAGGGGTTTTCTTGATTTTCTGGTATACAGAATCCGCCCGGATGGTACCCATTTTAGATGGGGCGATGCTGGCTTTTTTGACCGAAATATACCGGATCGACTGCCCCTGGCCATCGAGTTTCGTCATAAAGCGGCCTATAATATAAAACCACCATCCAAAATTATCCCAACCTCCTGGCCCTGGGGGCCGCTCACTGATCCGAGCCTTATTGACAAACACGCAAACCAGATACTACCACTCACTAAAATTTTTGATGGTATCGGGCTGATTGTATCCAGAAGCAGCTGGGACAAAGACGCCACCTATGTCACTTTTAAAGCGGGTGATAATTACTGGTCGCATTCACACCTGGATCAGGGTTCTTTTACCATTTTTAAAGGCGGTGCCCTGGCCATAGACAGCGGCCTTTACGGACCTAAGTACGGTTCTGATCACCATATGAACTATACCTATCAAAGTATTGCCCATAATATTGTCACCGTCACCGATCCTGACGACACCATTCCCAGGCCGGTTAAGAAAAAGAAAAATTCCAAAAAGCAGAAACCACCCAGAGAAATTGCCAATGATGGGGGTCAAAGGCGTATCGGTTCCGGCTGGGGGAAAAGTGCCCCGCTGGATTTACAGGACTGGCTGAATCAGTCTGATATTTATCATACTGCCACACTGGAAAAGGTCATTGAAAAGGATAATGTTATTATGGCCATTGCCGATCTGACACCGGCCTATACCAACAGCCTTTCCGGCGAGGGTACTTTTGCCCACCGCACCCGTCGGGTGAAGCGATACCAGAGAGTATTTGTTTACGACAAAAACAATGACCTTATTATCATTTTTGACAAAATCAATGCTTATAAGGCCAGCTTCAGAAAAAAATGGCTGCTGCATTCTTTACAGGAACCGCTTATTAAAAATAACTTTTTTACAATTAAAACCCCGGCTAATCCCAAAACCAGAATGCCCGGCGGCAGTTTGAAAGGACAAATCCTGCTTCCCCAAAAACCACTGGTCAATAAAATCGGCGGTAAAGGTATGGAGTTTTATATTGATGGTGTTAATTACGATGAAAATGGCCTTGTCTTTAAACACGCCCAACGCAAACGAAACGTAGAACCCGGACACTGGCGGATTGAAGTGGAGCCATCGGTCAGTCACAAAGAAGACCTGTTCCTGGTAGCCTTGCAGCCTGCTTTACTGGATAAAAATAAACCTTTACCCCAAATTACTGCCTATAAAAAAGGGCAAACTGTTTATTGTGAAATTACAGGCAAAAGGCAATTGAAAATCACCTTTGCTCAGGATTTGTCTAACAGTAGTTTTCAGAGCACCTTTTAAAAACAAGATATTTAGCCAGTTGAATTTAAGATAATTCAAAGTTATACTTTGAATTATCTTAAATAAGGCTATTAAAATGTGGTTTGAACGTACAGTTAAAGAGTCTATTAAATCAGCCGTTAAAAGCAGACCGGTCTTATTAGTAACCGGAGCCCGACAAACCGGAAAAAGCTCCTTATTACAACGCATGTTTGCCCGTCTGGAATATATAACTCTGGATAATATCCAGTATGCTGTCCAGGCAAAGGACAATCCAGAGTATTTTTTAAATAGCCTGAAACAACCTGTCATTCTGGATGAAATACAATATGCCCCGGAATTATTCCGCTATATAAAAATTCTGGTTGATAAAAACAGAACTCAATACGGCCAATGGCTGTTAACAGGCAGTCAAAAATTTGAGCTCATGCAATCGGTGGGAGACAGTCTGGCGGGCCGGATCAGAATTATCCATCTTGAAACACTCAGCGCCCGGGAAATCCGAGAACAGTCCGTTAACAATTTAAATGACTATATCTGGCAAGGCGGTTACCCGGAACTTTGGTCAAATCCAGCCTTAGACAGCTCTGCTTTTTTTGAAGATTATATCCAGACTTATATTGAACGAGATCTTCGGCAAATCATCAATATCAGCAACCTGGTCGAATTTCAGAGATTTATACGAATATGCGCAACACGAGTTGGGCAGTTAATCAACTACAGAGATATGGCCAAAGATGTGGGAGTATCTGATATTACCATAAAAAACTGGCTGGGTGCATTAGAACAAAGTGGAATTATTTATAGACTCCCCCCCTTCTTTGCCAATATAGGCAAACGTTTTGTAAAATCCCCTAAACTTTATTTTGCTGATCATGGTCTGGCGGCCTATCTTTTAAACATTCATAATTATAAGCAATGGCAGGAGCATATTTATAAAGGCAACTTATGGGAGAACCTGGTATTTTGTGAATTAATTAAAACAGGACAATACAGGCCTGGCAAAAACCTGTTTTTTTACCGGGATCAAAATGGTGTTGAAATGGATTTTTTAATTGAGCAAGGCATCACAAAAGACTCCTCAATTGCACTCATTGAGGCTAAAGCCAGTGAAACCATATCAGAAAAAAAATTAAATTTCTCAAAAATAGCCCCATTGTTTAAGGACCGTCCTGTACAGTCTCTGGTAATGGCCAATAGCTATCATAAAAAGCCATTAAAAATGAAAAATTATCTACTCACAAACCCGGTATTTAATCATTTGTCACTTCAAGAGATTGGCTAAAATATATTACAAACTTCTTAAAAACAGACTGATTATTCAAGCTGCCCGCTCTTAAAGCCTTTAAAACACCCGTTGAAGATTTATCCGGTACATTAATATGAATACGGGCAAATTCACAGGGATAATAATCCATTTTATGATTATGAAAATCCGAAGTCGCCAGTGCACCCCAGAGATTTTCCCCCTCATCAAGCAAACTATCCCAGACACCACCAATTTCACTTACTACCGGATCCCAGCGATCCACAGTTTTGAAAGCCCCTTTATAAGTCCCCGGATCCGACTGATTCTGATGACCCGGTCCATCTTCAAAGCCTGCAAATATATCCCTGTTTCAGCTAGTGGAATATAAGGCGGTACATGCAGAACAATAAACCCAAATATCATTAGATATCTCAGTATACTGATTCTGCGACTGATTTCAGTATCAATTTTTATCAAAATATTTTCTACTAATTATGGCAGAGGTAAGGCAGATATTATTCGAAATCAAAAGATTCTAAGAACTTTTGTTTCATCATAATAAATTTGTCAGGATATTTTTTTGAAATATCTTTTTTATTTTCTGGGTCATTAAACCTGTCATAAAGGCTAAATACATTACCATTTTTCAATGGCTGACAAACCAGTTTCCACTGACCTGAAATAAGCATTTTATCCTTAGCATTGTAAATACTTTCTTTTAATTCAGCTCTAAGAACAATCGTACCATCATCAGTAATATCAATTAAGTCCAGTAACTCAGGATAATGTAAATGATCCTCACTCATTCCCGGCGGTTTAGAAAACCAGATCCCCGTTTCGGCTAATACATCCAGTTCCTTTGGTATATTATTTTCAATTAAATCAACTAATGACTGCCCATCATAATTCTCTGTATTCTTTATATTTAGAATATCTAAAAGAGTAGGCAATAAATCGACACTGCGAATATTCTGCTCTATTTTCCTGGCCACTTGCCATTGTGGGTTATAAATAATTAACGGTACTTTATAACTGAGATCAGAAAAAACACTATTCCCCTGTCCCCAGGTTTCATTTTCAAAAAATTCCATACCATGGTCACTATAAATAATAACAATGGTATTATCCTCAATCTTATTTTCTTTAATACTCGCCAGAATATCTGCTACCTGATCATCAAAATTAGTAACCGTACCATCATATAAATCTATGATCTGATCCAGATCAAATGCTTCTTTTGGTTCTTTCTGACTGCGAATAATCTCCTCTGGCTCTGTTAAACGAGCCATAGAGAATTTTGACTCCCCCCAATAGTTAGGATCGGCATATTTGGAATAGTAGGGGTATTCACTCCCAAATGGAGGATGCGTGGTACCAAAAAATATATTAAGAAAAAAAGGCTGTTTTTGTCTGGATAATTGAGTGATCCAGGATTTACTTCGCTGTATCAAATGTTTACCTTTAGGTACCCCGCCCAGGTAAAATATTTCCGGTAAAAATAAACGGCCAAAATGATTCTGTAAAAAGAGTGATAAAAATAAACGAATGTCTTTAGGTCCCTGCCGAATAAAATAACGTAGGTTCCATTGATCTTCAGGCAAATCCTGCCTTTGAAATCCCAGGTTAAACTTAGTCAGATCCGTGCCGCACCAGTCACTGATCACTGCTGTAGTATAACCGTTGTTTTTAAGCATCTTAGCCAAAGGTGTTACATCAAGTTGGCAGTCTTTAGGCTCTGAAAAATTATCACGAATTTTATGTCGCCAGGGTAACAAACCGGAAAAAAAAGATAATAAGCTCGGTGCAGTACGAGCTATAGGAACAAAACAATTTTCAAATGAGATGCTTTTTTTTACAAGTTTATCAATATTAGGAGTGATTGACTGAGTGTTTCTAATTCGTCCCACCCGGTCTTTTCGTAAAGTATCTGAACCTATCATAATAATATTAGGTTGCTTATTATTTACGTTATTAGTCATAAAAGAAAATAACTTAGATATAAATTCCAAAGATACATAAGGAATAATAGCAACAATAAAAATCAGCAATAAAGGAACAAAAAACAAATTAAATGATTTATCCTGTAAAAGAGTATTACCAGCAAGCAATATTAAAAAAGCAATAATAATTTCGGGTACCCATTGCATTAAAATTATTTTCTTAGGAGATAACCATTGCCAGAGGGTATAAAAATTGCTCATAGAAT
>JALVDE010000182.1 GCA_027009375.1 Gammaproteobacteria bacterium | reverse complement strand
CCAGCCAGCCGGAACAGGGTACCTGTTTTGATTTCAGTTTAAAACTGGTTAGTCTCTAGACCCTATTTTTCTCTGTGTAAGCTTATTTATAAACAAAAGATTGGGGTTGATCGGCAATATCTAAGGGTGTTTTCGTATTATCTCCGAATACAAAAATTGATATAATAAACCCAATCAGTACAAATGCAGTTAATTGCAGGATTATGTCATTTTTAAAAGTCATCATATCGGCTTACTCATATCGTGTTGCTTTAAATTAAATTTAATTGAAGAAACAATGAATTACCGATAACTTGTTCACAATTAACTTTAACCTGCCTTTTTTACTGTAAAATTGAGAACTCTATCAATAAAGCTTTATCAAAAGAATCAATAAAAGTATCAGTTGTAATATGAATAAAAAACGGCTGTAAGACCGTTCAAATGTGTTTATTTAAGGAATTTATTTATGAAACAGGCCATTTTTAGCCTACTTTTTTTCAGCCTTCTTGTTATTTGTCTTCCGTTAATGGCTGAGCATGTACCCAATTACCCGGTAGAAGATTCACTGGCTGACTATTGTTATAAACCGTCTAAACCACTCTGGCTGTCAACAGCGATTCATAAAAAGCAATACCGGGAAGATATGGAGGAATATGAGCGCTGCAAACAGCACTTTTATCAGGTGCATCAGAACATTGCCAGAATGAAAATGGATTCCGAGCAGCGTTCCAGGGACATTCAGAAAGAATTTGAACAGCAGAATAAGTAAAATACAGCGGACACAGGAAGGATTGTACTCTCAGGAAGAACAGCTGACACTGATCTGTGTTGCCCAGTCCGGCGGCAGACCGGCATAATGTTCCATCTCCGGATGTTCATCATAAGGATTCAGCAGGATATTCATTAACTTGTCCACTTCAGAATAATCCCGGTACCGGGTGGCCTGTTCAATCGCTATCTGTGCCATATAATTTCTTAAAATATACTTCGGGTTAACCCGGTTCATTTTCTTACAGCGTTGTTCAGGGGACAGGCTTTCATCCTGTTCAAGCAGTTTAAGATAGTGTTTATGCCAGGTGTCAAAAGCCTCTCTATCCATAAACATATCCCTTATCGGAGTGTTTTCCTGATAGCCTGCTGCCGTTGCTAACTGCCGGAACAGCAGGGTATAGTCCACCTGGTTTTTTTCCATCAGGTTCAATAGCGATAGTATCAGTGTACTGCGTTTCTGGTGCTCTTCATTAGACACATCAGCATTAAAAAAGCCCAGTTTCTGCTCCATCAGGCTCAGGTAGTGGCGGGTAAATACCGGTTCAAATTCAGCCAGCGTGGCTTTGGCCTCGTCTATTGTCATCAGTGTTAACAAAGTTTCTGCAAAACGAGTCAGGTTCCACAGGGCAATACTGGGCTGATTCTTAAAGCTGTAACGTCCCTGATGATCAGAGTGATTACAGATAAAATCCCGCTTATAAGTGTCCAGAAAGCCAAAGGGGCCATAGTCCAGTGTCAGTCCAAGAATGGACATATTGTCGGTATTCATAACGCCGTGGGCAAAACCAGCACTTTGCCAGTGGGCAACCATAAGGGCGGTTTTTTCTACCACGGCACTTAAAAACTGCTGATAAGGATTGTCTTTCACGTCATTATTTTGCAGTGATATTTCAGGATAATAATTTTCAATAACAAAATCCGCCAGCTGCTGTACCTTATCGGGCTGATTACGGGAAGCAAACAGCTCAAAACTACCAAAACGGATAAAAGAGGGGGCCATACGCACCATGGACGCCCCGGTTTCCAGTTGTTCGCGGTAAACTTCTTCCTCACTGTTAACCATGGCCAGGGCTCGGGTGGTGGGTATGCCCAGCCCATGCATGGCTTCACTGCATAAATATTCGCGTATGGTTGAACGCAGTACTGCCCGGCCATCACCCCGGCGTGAATAAGGGGTCATACCGGCACCCTTAAGCTGGATTTCCCAGTACTCTGAACGGGAGTTTTTAACTTCAGCCATTAATAGTGCCCGTCCATCACCCAGTTGTGGTACAAAACCGCCAAACTGATGTCCGGCATAAATGGCCGCTACGGGCCGGCAGTTTTTGGGAATATGCTGTCCTGCAACAAACTGACAGAAATGTTCAGTATCCAGTTGCCGACTATCGTGATCCAGTAATTGTGCGGCACTGTGATTGATATGCACCAGTTCCGGCTTATGCAGACCATCCGGTTCCTGCAGTGAGAAGAAATCCTCACCCAGACTGTGGAAACGGTTGCTAAACTCCAGACTGGAAAACAGGGGACTTTCTTCGGAATGTAGTCCTGTTTGAGCTTTTGAAGTGTCGTCTGGCGTTGTTTTAACTGAATCTAACATGGTCATAACCTTTTTTAAACTGAAACCGGGCTATACTCTCTCAATACAATCCTGATAACATACTAAATTACTTGGTTATTGTGATTCTACACTTTTTTTCTGATGGTGTATCGTTATTGTCTTTTTTTTTATTTCGTGTATCTTTGTACTGGTGTGGGGGAATACCGGGGATGGGGAAATCAGCCATGGAAAAACAATGTTAAAAATCAGTAGTATAATAATCATCTTATCTTTCACCCTGGTAACGAATACCCTGGCCTGGGATCTGGGTAAAGAAGGCCGCTTTCAGTTTGAACAGGTTAATGACAATGTTTATGTTATGCATGGACCACGGGAAGAACCCAATCCCGAAAATCATGGTTTTATGAATAATCCTGCTATTATTGTGGCCGAGCATGGCCTGATTGTGATTGATCCCGGTTCAGCCTATCCAGTGGGTCTGGAAGTATTGAAGGAAATTGAAAAAATATCCACAAAACCGGTTCTGGCCGTTTTTAATACCCATGTTCACGGCGATCACTGGCTGGCTAATCAGGCGATTAAGGAAAAATACCCGCAGGCCAGAATTTACGGCCATCCGGCCATGATTGAACAGGCCAATGGCGACACCGGTTTATACTGGGTGGATATGATGGAGCGTCTGACAGACGGTAAAACCAAAGGCACCAGAGTTGTGGCAGCAGAAACAGCGGTAACCAATAGTCAGACCATAGAAGTGGATGGGCAGATTTTTAAAATTCATTCATTGGTACCCGCCCATACCAATACTGATATTATGATTGAGCATGTTAATTCTAAAACGCTTTTCACGGGCGATAACAGCTTTAATCAGCGTATGGGACGCTTTGATGAAACAGCCAGTATGATGGGCAATATCAAGGCACTGGAATATGCCCTGGCTCTGGACATAAAAACCTATGTACCGGGACATGGCCAATCGGGCAGTAGTGATGCCGCTGTAAAGCCCTTTCTTAACTATTTAAAGCGGGTTCAGAAAGTGGTAGAGGCTGGTTTTGAAGAAGAACTGCAGGACTTTGAAATAAAAGACAGGGTCATTGCACAGTTTGAAGATTACAGCTCCTGGGCCGGTTTTGATGTGAATTTCGGTAAACATATCAATAGTATGTATCTGGAAGTAGAAAAAGCAGCCTGGTAACAATAAATACAACTACAATTATAAAACTAAACTCAAAAAGGAAATTTTTTTGTTATGACTGATTATAGTAACTACGACAGCGATGTATTTTCCTGTCAGTATGAAGGTGATACGGCTGTTATCTGTCTAAAAGCCAATTCATTGAAAATGACCACCGATCCCCACCACTTTCATGACATCCTTGAATGCATGAATACTATTGAAGTGGATGCAAATATCAAAGGTATACTGGCTCTGCATACGGTCAAGTATGAGCGTATAGAAGCCCTGCAGTCCTTTATTAAGTCAATTCAGAAACAATCCGGTTATGTACAGAAGGAAATGGGGGTAACCCGCTATGGTAATTCTGTTAAACGCCTGACACTGGCTATTAATGATTTTTCCAAACCCTGTGTAGTGGGGATAGAAGGGCAGGTGGCTATTGACGGCTTTGGTTTTTTTATGGCCTGTGATCAACGGGTTGCCGCTGATGATTTAAGCATTGAATTTCCCGGACTGGAAATTGGAGTAACACCAATGGGTGCAGTCGCTCTGTATATGAGTCGTCAGATGGGAGCCAATAAAGCCCTGGAGATTCTGATGTCCAAAGATCCGGTCAAAGCAGAAGAAGCTAAACAGCTGGGGTTTGTTACCACGGTTGTACCTAAAGAACAGGTAAAAGAAGAGTGCATGAAACGTTTACAGGAAATGTACAAGATCCCCGGTGTCACTTTGAGCCTGACCAAACAGTTAATACGTCCAAAAACTTATGAACTTGAAGAGCATTTTGAATTATCCTCCCGCCTGCTCTGGAGTTCTATTGTAGATAATTAAACCGGGTTATTTTTGCCTCTGCTATTATGAAAAAGGTGGGGGCAAAGCAATCATTTAGGGTTTACCAGTTTTTATAAGGATTGGACATTAACTGAGCATTATAGTATTTATCCTGTCCGGTCACCTCGTCTGACAACCATTGTGGTTTCTGAAAGTTTTCATTTTCGTTTTCCAGTTCAATTTCAGCAACCACCAGTCCCTGATTGTCTCCATAAAACTCATCTACTTCAAATGTGTGTTTACCGGCCTTTACCAGAAAGCGGGTTTTATCAATAACCCCCTCTTTGCAGAG
This sequence comes from Gammaproteobacteria bacterium, assembly GCA_027009375.1. GTDB lineage: Bacteria > Pseudomonadota > Gammaproteobacteria > GRL18 > GRL18 > JANELJ01. Next base: position 7,674 of record JALVDE010000182.1, on the reverse strand, counting down.
CTTTAGTAATTCCTCAGCTTCTGAAACCTCTATTTCTTTTTCCCATTCATAACGAGTAGTGCCAGAAGCATTACTTTTACCTTTAATTGTTAAATAACCGCGTTCTTCTTTAATGCGTATTCGTACAGTTCGTTCCGGATCAGTCGATAAATATCCCTGGATAATACGTACCTGTGTTTGCGCTTCCTGTTTGTAAGTGTTATCAGAAACCAGAAACTTTTTTTCAATTTCAAAGGGCATTTAGCTCTCCAGGAAAAAATCGATTATTTTAAGCCACTAACATAAAGTGAAACGGCCTGAATCTCCATTTCTGTAAGACGGGATGCAATAGAATGCATAATGGCATTGTCATTGGTACGTTTACGCTCACTAAACCCCTGTAACTGAGAAGATATATAGCGTTTATGCTGTCCCGCAAGGCGAGGTAACTGGTCTGTGCCTTCACCTTTTTCGCCATGACAATTAGTACAGGCAGGAATATCGGACCATTCATTACCCTGGTGAAAAATATACTGCCCCACTGCAGCCAGTTCTTTATTGCGTACTTTATGGGACAGGGCAGGTTTGCTGTTAAAATAGTCAGCCAGAGCGGTAATCTGTTCATCGGTCAGATCTTTGGCCATATCATTCATTTCAGTGCTTTGACGCTGACCGCTTCTGAAATCCTGAAGCTGTTTTATAATATAGTTTTTATGCTGTCCCGCCAGTCTGGGATAGATCACACTGGAGGCCTCACCTTCAAGGCCATGACAGAACTGGCATTTTTCTTTAACAATTTTGACTGCAATGTTGTCTTCTGCAAAAGAATTAGCACTGACAAATAACAGAAGAAAAAAGCTAAGAGATAATTTCAACATAATATAACCCTGATTTATGGATGAGTAGAGGTTTATTTTTCAATCTAACATAAACAGTTATTTTTTAAAAAGATTAATTAGTATGCTCAAAACAATACTGATTATAATCATGGAAGTCAGCGGAATAAAAATACGGCCGCGTTCATTTTCTAAACGAATATCACCAGGCAGCCGACCAAACCAGTTCAGCAGCCATGGAGCAAAATGCAGAATAGCCCCAATTAAAAATATAGCAGCTCCAATGAGCATTATCCATTTAGACATTAGTCAATAATAACACAGTGTAAAACAAATAATGAACAGTCAGCGAGTACTCCTGAATAATATAGCCTTTAGATGCTGTCTGTGCCCGTAATGTAAAAAGGGTAGACTGGTCTGGGAAGATCATTAATACTATATGGACCAAAGAGATGAGTCAGAAAATCATGAGTTTTAAGGGTAAAATTTTTATTCTGAAATTCTGCTTTTAAAATTTCATCTGAAATTTCAGTAATGTAGATTTGTTGTTCAGTAAGATATTCAATTAATTTATTAAAGAGTTCGAGACAGCCTGTTTTAATAAGTGCAGAATAATCTACTGTAGCTTTAGGAAACTTTGAAACATATTGACTGGGTAACCACATCTCTCCATAACTTATATGTTCAATAAGTTTATTTGCAGACTTATCCAGTGGTCCAAACTCATGAATAATATTTTTTAGGTCACAGCCTTTGCCAATGCAATAGTAGCTGTCTATTTCCCCATCTGATTTTTTTATATAAACATCAATAGAGTCTATTTTAAAGATAGTATTCCACTCATCCAGGGTTCGGGTAATCATCAGGTTGTTTTTTAAGCTGGCCCTGTGCAGGGCAATGATCTCATTTTTCTCATTATCACTCAATTTTATAAAACTTGTTCTGGTATAGTGTATTGATGAAGGGTTAACAGGAAGATTTATACTTAACTGTCCTCCCGCCGGGTAAAAACCGAATTTTTTATATAAACCTGACACCGAGCTCCAGAGTAAAAAAATAGCAACTTTACTGGTTTGTTGCTGTAGAATTCGTTCCATTAACAGCCTGAAAAAACCTCTTCCTCTAAACAAAGGATGAGTAACAGCACCACCAATAAGTGCTACGGGTATATTAAAAGTATCCGTACCTATATTTCTTAAACTAACAGCCAGATGAGCCAGTACTTCATTGTTATTATTCACTATAATATGACAGTTTTGATGATTGTTTTTATTCATTAACAACATAAAATCCACTGCATAACTATAATTATTGTCATAGTCAAAACCGGACTCAATAAGCGCTATAACCTGAGGTAATAACTCAGGTCTTTGTTTTAAAGTGGTGATAATATAATTGCGGTTCATCGGGTTTTAATTGGACTTTATAAGTGTTCTACAGTGTTTATGGTTACTGAAGTTGATATTCTGGAGAGGACAGGCCAGATAAAGCTGCAAAACTGAGGACTGGAACAGGGAGATATTAGATAGAATACAGACGGATGTTCCTGGGAATGCGGGCATTCTGCCCGCATTAAAAATCATTGTTTAAACAGGACAGGCAAGCTGTCCAGTCTATTGAAAAATCACCCGCACTTACTGTCCCCGCAATTTAGACAGGTCATACAGCCATCCATCAGTACCAGTGCTTTAGTCTGGCACTTGGTACAAAGCTGGGCTTTTTCAGGAAAGCTGCTGCTGTCATCGGCGGTTTCATTCTGGGTTTTGTTTTTGGCTTCAAATTCTTTACGCTTGGCTTCAATCAGTTTTTTCTGATGGTCATCCAGTTCAGTGTCTTTGAGCATACCGATAAACTTCATATGGGACTCAATAGCACAGCCGATTTCTGCTACCAGAGAAGGCATAAATACGCCGCCTTTTTTAAAGTAACCACCCTTGGGATCAAATACCGCTTTTAATTCTTCCACCAGGAAGCAGGCGTCACCACCCTTACGGAATACCGCAGAAATAACCCGCGTCAGGGCCAGTACCCACTGGAAGTGTTCCATGTTCTTGGAGTTAATAAACACCTCATAGGGGCGGCGTTCTTCATGCTCAGTACCCATATTGAGGATCATATCGTTAATGGTAATATACAGAGCATGTTCGGACTGCGGGGTTTTAATTTTATAAGTGGAACCAAACAGCATTTCCGGACGGTCCAGGTTTTCATGCATTTTTTCCACATCGCTGATATTATCATCGTTACAGGACTCAGCGGGTAGATCCTTTGCTTTTTCTTCTTCGGTCAGTACTTTGTAACCAACAATTTTACTGTCTATTTTAAGTGCCATCATTATTAGCCTTTTTAATCTTTTATCAGGAATAGTTTAGAACTTGCCGTAATAGCCTTCTTTCAGGGCATCAAACAGGTTAGCGGCAGTATGCATTTCGCCATCGTATTCCACTTCTTCATTACCTTTAAGTTCGACCACCTCACCATTTTCCAGAGTAAACTGATAAGTAGTGTTTTCCAGATCCGTTTCCTTAACCAGTACCCCCTGGAAGGCTTCAGGATTAAAGCGGAAAGTGGTGCAGCCTTTTAGGCCCTTGTCATAGGCATACTCATAAATGTTTTTGAAATCCTCATAAGGATAATCGGTGGGCACATTAGCGGTTTTGGAAATGGAGGAATCAATCCACTTCTGCGCAGCAGCCTGTACATCCACATGCTCCTTGGGAGAAATACTGTCGGCGGTAATAAAGTAGTCCGGTAGTTGCTCAGCTTCATTTTCTGAATAAGGCATGGCGTCGGGATTGACCATTTCACGATAAGCCAGTAATTCAAAAGAAAAGACATCGACTTTTTCCTTGGTCTTTTTACCTTCGCGGATCACATTACGGGAGTAGTGGTGAGCAAAGCTGGGCTCAATGCCATTACTGGCATTATTGGCCAGAGACAGAGAAATAGTGCCGGTAGGTGCAATAGAACTGTGATGAGTAAAACGGGCACCGGTTTCGGTCAGGGCTTCTACCAGTTCAGGTTCTTCCTGTGCCAGTTGCTGCATATAGCGGCTGTATTTTGCGTGCAATACCTTGCCGGGCAGTTCATCACCGACCTTATAGCCGTCAGCAATCATTTCCGGACGCTTGTGCAGCATTTCACCGGTCACGGTAAACATCTGATCCATGATTTTAGCCGGGCCTTTTTCCTTAGCCAGATCCAGAGCTTCTTTCCAGCCTTCAATGGCCATTACCTTGGTGACTTCTTCGGTAAACTTAAGGGAATTATCATCACCGTATTTCATGCCCATCATAGTGCAGGAAGATCCCAGACCCAGATAACCCATACCATGGCGACGCTTGTTCATAATTTCTTCACGCTGCTGCGGCAGCGGCAGGCCGTTAATTTCTACCACATTGTCCAGCATACGGGTAAAAATGCGCACAGTTTTACGGAAAGTGTCCCAGTCAAAAGAGGCTTCATCCGTAAAAGGTTTGTCGACAAAACGGGTCAGGTTAATAGAACCTAATAAGCAGCTGCCGTAAGGGGGTAAAGGCTGCTCACCGCAGGGGTTAGTGGCGCGGATATTTTCACAGAACCAGTTATTGTTCATTTCATTGACTTTATCAATCAGGATAAAGCCGGGTTCAGCGTAATCGTAAGTGGAAGCCATAATAATGTCCCACAGGCGACGCGCCTGAATGGTTTTGCTGACCCGACAGGCCACCAGACCGTCATTGTTGACAATATAACCATCCTTGTTGGGCAGGTCACGCCAGACGATTTGATCGGGATTGTTCAGATCCAGCTTGTCCTGTTTGATTTCCTTGTCGGTGACAGGGAAAGAGAGTTTCCAGGGCTGATCATTTTTAACCGCTTCAACAAATTCAGTGGTGATCAGTAAAGACAGGTTAAACTGACGTAAACGACCATCTTCACGTTTGGCACGGATAAAATCAATAACATCAGGATGACCGATATCAAAAGTTGCCATCTGGGCACCGCGGCGGCCGCCGGCAGAAGAGACGGTAAAACACATCTTGTCGTAGATATCCATAAAGGACAGGGGACCGGAGGTGTAGGCACCGGCACCGGATACATAAGCGTCTTTAGGACGCAGAGTAGAAAACTCATAACCGATACCGCAGCCGGCTTTCAGGGTCAGCCCGGCCTCATGCACCTTGCCCAGGATGTCATCCATAGAATCGGCAATGGCTCCGGAAACCGTACAGTTAATAGTGGAAGTGGCTGGCTTGTGTTCCTGGGCGCCGGCATTGGAAATAATTCGGCCGGCTGGGATTACGCCCTGACGTAAGGCCCATAAAAACTCTTTATAATAGTGATCCTGGTTCTTCTTGCCTTCTTCAACTTCGGCCAGTGCCCGCGCCACACGTTTATAGGTTTCATCGATAGTTTCATCAATTGGCAGGCCGTCCTTGGTTTTTAGACGATACTTGGTATCCCAGATATCCAGAGAGGCATCCTGAAGCGGTATTTCTGTTACAGTATTTGGTATGGCGTGTAATTGTGCAGTCATTACTTATTTCCCCGATTTGACTATATGACCCAATTGAGAATGTTATTTAAAGTATCGATAAAAGAGTCCTGGCTAACATCCTGAAAGCTTTAGTGTTTTAAGCTGTTAGTCTGTTAAAAGTATTATATTGTGTTTTTTTTTAAGAATAACACAATATGTAGTGTATTGTTCTGCAAATCCTAAATAGTTCCCTGTACCAGGTCAAGTGTTTTTAGCACAAAAAAATGACTTTTTTTGCACTTGTTCTGTAGACATTTTGCAAAGCCAGACAGGGCAAGGGATTGCTGAATTTTAGTATATTAGAGATTTATGGAGGGTTTGCTTAAAATTTGCACAAAAGTGCATTTTTTAAATAATTTAGAATGGTTTTAGAAATTTTTTTATCCGGTTTATTATATAATTTTAAAAAAAGACAAAAATCAAAAGAGCCATTGTTTTATCTGTTCCATATTAGCCAGAACCAGTTGTTGTGCTTCGGGAGACTGTTTTTGCTGATAAGGTGTGATGCGCAGATACTGTAAATAATAATTAGCCAGGGCGGCACGGGTTGGAATAGTGAGCTGATTATTAACCATATTAAAATCACGAGCAATCACTTCCTGTTGAAAAGAAGACAGTCTGTTATCAGGCTTAATAATCAATTCAATAAACCGGTTCCAGGCGGGATCATCCCTGGCCGTGTGTTCAGACGGCAGAACAGGTTCCGGTATGGTACTGATTCTGGACAATACAAAGTCTCTGTAATCATTATTTTTTTCACAATGTGCCCGTATATGCCATCGGTAACCGGAATAAACCAGAGTATGCGGGCTGATCACCCGGTATTCTTTTTCCTGTGAAGACAGCGACAGATATTCAATTTCCAGACGCATATTGTCTTTTACCGCAGCAATAACAGGCCGGATAAATTCAGGAACAATAAAACGGCCGGGAGATGAAATCATCTCTGTATTTGTGTTAGTTAAATTCAGGCAGGCAAGATGACTGCCTAATTCTTTACGACTTCCCAGCAGGTTAAAATATTCATCTATAGTCCCTTTTGTTAACACAGGTTCAAACTGATCAGTAGGGCGATGACCTTTAAGCTGCATGTCGTAAATCAGATTATTTGGTGCAATCTGTTTATTATAAAAATTAATATCTTTAGAGGCCTGCTGGCGGCCAATACCAAACGCAGATATTAATACATTGGTTGTCAGCCTTCCCTCCCATAAACTAACAATTTCAATAAGCTGGCATTTTAGCAGGGTATTCCAGCGTAAGTTTTTTAAATCTGAACATTTCATACTCTAAATCTGCCTGAAAAGTATACATGTAGGAAATTGCATTATATACACACAAAAACATTAGGGATACTATAAGTCAGAAAGTCAATATAAAAAACGCATACAGGGTTTGTTTATAAATGGAAGCACTAACCGATCTTAAATCCATATTACATTCTAAACGGGCTAATATCTATTATCTGGAAAAGTGCCGGCTGATGCAGAAAGACGGTCGGATACTTTATCTGACCGAAAACCAGCAGGAAAAACAATACTGGAATATTCCGATTGCCAATACCACCGTAATTTTACTGGGTACCGGCACCTCAGTCACCCAGGCGGCAGTCAGAATGCTGGCCTCCGCAGGGGTGTTAATTGGTTTTTGTGGTGGAGGAGGGACCCCGCTTTTAATGGGCAATGAAATTGAATGGTTAACTCCTCAGAGTGAATACCGTCCAACAGAATATGTTCAGGGATGGCTGTCCTTCTGGTTTGATGATCAAAAACGACTGAGCGTGGCCAGGCAATTTCAGCAACAACGCATAGCTTATATCAAACAGATCTGGAGCAGTGATAAAGATTTACTGCAGGAGGGTTTTGATATGAGTGATGAAACTATAACTCAGGCATTAAATACTTTTACCAATCGTATAGCACAGGCGACAAAGGTCAATCAATTACTGCTAACTGAGGCAGAGCTGACTAAAAAACTCTACAAAGCGGCAATAGTAAATACCCATATTACCGATTTTGTACGTGATTATAACGGTGTTGATAAGGCCAATGCCTTTTTGAACCATGGTAACTATCTTGCGTATGGTCTGGGAGCTACTACCCTTTGGGTGTTGGGTATACCTCATGGATTTGCTGTTATGCATGGTAAAACCCGACGTGGTGCTCTGGTTTTTGATGTGGCCGATTTAATCAAGGATGCCATTATCCTTCCCTGGGCATTTATCTGTGCCAGAGAGAACATGTCTGAGCAGGATTATCGTCAGCAGGTGTTACAGAAATTTACCCAGTACAAATCACTGGATTTTATGTTTGAGTGTGTTAAAAAAGTTGCCATGCAGAG
>JALVDE010000181.1 GCA_027009375.1 Gammaproteobacteria bacterium | reverse complement strand
TGGCAAAAGTCATAACATTGTCCGTCACCCGGATATGCCTCCTGCAGCTTTTGAAGACCTCTGGACCTGTATTAAGCAGGGAGAAACCTGGACTGGTATGGTAAAAAACCGTTGCAAAAACGGGGATTATTATTGGGTAGAGGCCTTTGTTAGTCCGATTTATGATGGTGGACAAGTGGTTGGTTATCAGTCTGTACGCAGTAAACCGACTAAAAAACAGATTGAAGATGCAGAACAGCTATACAGGAAACTGAACAGTAAAGAGCTGGCTCAATTACCTAAAAAACTTTCATTATCTGATATTAGCTTACGAACCCGTTTATTTTCAGCCCTGTTTGTGGCTGGAATATTGCCATTGTTGGGGAATTTGCTCTGGACTATGGAACTGGTCAGCAGCCAGGTTATGGTTGGGCTGGCCTTACTATCCCCGGTGATATTATTTATCAGCGCCATACTGGTAAATAAAACCATTTTTCAGCCCCTGGACAAAGTATCTGATTCATTGCGTAAGATCACTAATGGGGACTTAACTCAGAGCCTGAAAGTTGAAACCCGTGATGAAATTGGTGTACTGCAGCTTAACTGCAAAATTATGCAGGCTCGTTTACAAACTATTCTGGGTAAGATATCTGAAGTGTCTGATAAAACCAATAATAACGCCCGGTCTTTGTCTGCATCCAGTGATGAAACTGTAGCTATGATTAAATCACAGCATGATGCAAGCCAGCAACTACGTGATTTTATGACAAAAATGTCAGGAATTACCCAGCTGGTAGTGTCAAATACTGAAAAGGCTGTTGAGGCAGTTCAAAATACCACGACTGAATCAAAGCTGGGTAAAGATATTGTAGTTAAAGTTAGAAACTCTATTCTTGAACTGGAAAAAGATATTCAGGAATCGGCCAAAATTATTGCTGAACTGGATGAAAAAAGTCAGGATATCAGTGCTATTATGAATACCATCAGTGGAATTGCTGAGCAGACTAATCTGCTGGCCTTAAATGCAGCCATTGAGGCGGCTCGTGCGGGTGAGCAGGGCAGGGGTTTTGCAGTGGTGGCAGATGAAGTCAGAACCCTGGCATGTAGAACACAGGAAGCCACAGTAGAAATTAATGCCCTGGTTGAATCTCTGCAGCAGGGGGTTAGCGACTCGGTTAATAAGATAAATAAGGGTACCAGTCAGGCTTCACAGGCCGTGGAAGAAGTGGATCAATCGGAAAAATCACTGGCGGTTATTAATGAGGCAGTAGACCAGATATCGGTTGTTAACGATGAAATATCCAGTGCTACCACCAGTCAGTTTGAAATGTCAATGCAGGCTAACAGCAGTGTGGAAACCATCAGCAACTTATCAGAAAAAATTCTGGAACTGGCACATAATAATAATAAAGAGTCCAAACATATGATTGAAATGTCAGAATTGCTTAATCAGCAGTTTAAAGTATTTAAACTAAAATAAATGTTCAGCCGAACCTTATATTGCTTTGTTCTGAATAATCCTGAATGGTTATTAGTAGTTTTAATTTTCAGCGTATTTTCTGCTGAATCATATGCAGCCTCTGATAGGTCTTTGCAAACCAAAGTGATTACAGAAAAAAACGTTTCGGTTGCCCAGTTTGCCAGTGGCAAAATGGAAGGCTGGGAAGAAAAGGAATTTTCCGGTTATACCAGATACCAGTTAAAGCCGGGAGCAGACGGTGTGACGGCCTTATATGCCGTCAGCCAGGCCAGTGCATCGGGACTGTTTAAAAAAATTCATATTGATCTGAATAAAACCCCATACCTTAACTGGTCGTGGAAAGTTGACCGGCCTCTAAAAGGGCTGGATGAGCGTAGTAAAGAAGGCGATGATTACGCTGCCCGGATTTATGTGGTAAAAAAACACGCGCTGTTTTTCTGGAAAACCTGGGCATTAAACTATGTCTGGTCGTCTAATCAGGTGCGTTTATCTCAATGGGATAATGCCTATGCCTCACAGGCCAGGATGCTGGCAGTGCAGGGTAAGTATAGTACGGTGGGACAATGGGTCAGTGAAAAGCGCAATGTAAAGCAGGATTTTAAAAAGATTTTTGGCGAAGAGATTAATAAGATAGATGTTGTGGCTGTTATGACGGATACCGATAATTCAGGTCGGTCAACCTCTGCCTGGTATGGGGATATTTATTTTTCTGCTGAATAAATTTTTTGTCTATTATTCGCTATTTTGCAAGTTATCTATGGCTATTGTAAAATTACCAGTCCGATTCAATCTGGTTAACTAAATGAATGACGATCGATCCAACCCGGCTTCCGCTTTAACTGGTGGAAGCCGGGGTCTGCTAAAACGCATCGGCCAGGCGCTGGTGGGTGATATAACTGAAAAATCCGAACTGATAGAAATACTGCGTTCGGCCCAGCACCGTGGTGTTATCAGCAGTGAAACACTGTCCATGATCGAAGGGGTTATGGAAGTAACGGATATGCAGGTGCGGGAGGTGATGGTGCCCCGTTCCCAGATGACCGTTATTGAGCGTAACGCCGATGCTGAAGAAATTCTTTCCTGTATTATTGAGTCTGCCCACTCCCGTTTTCCCGTGATTGGTGAAACCCGCGATAATATCGAGGGAATTATCCTGGCCAAGGATATGCTTAATTTCTTTGCCAGAGAAGACCACGCGGCACTGGATCTGCGCGAATATATGCGCCCTGCGGTGTTTATCCCTGAAAGTAAACGTCTTAATGTTCTGCTGCGGGATTTTCGCTCCAATCGTAACCACATGGCCGTAGTGGTTGATGAGTACGGCGGTGTCGCCGGACTGGTGACCATTGAAGATGTACTGGAAGAAATTGTCGGTGAAATTGAAGACGAACACGATATTGAAGAAGACAGTACTATTACTGCTCATGGTAAGGGTGTCTATACCGTACAGGCTTTAACCGAGCTGGATGAATTTAATCGCTTTTTTAAATCCTCATTTAAGTCAGACAAGTTTGATACCATTGGCGGTATCGTAATGAATGCCTTTGGTTATATGCCTTCCCGCGGTGAAGAAATTGAAATTGACGATTTCCTGTTTAAGGTTATTCGTGCAGATGACCGGCGTATTCACAGTTTGCGGATCATTCGCAAACAAAAGCAGAATAACAGCCATGAGCGGGATAACAGCCATGAGCAAAATAACAGCCATGGTCAGAACATAGATACGGCAAATAGCACCAGTAATAATAGCTCTGCAGATTAAATGGTGGATTCAAAAAAATATGCGGATGTTAATAAAAATACCTCCAGTGTACTGGAGTATTTACTACCGGGACCATTAAAAAAAATCAATGGTCCCTGGTCCGGACTATTGTCCCTGATCTGCGGAGCTTTGATACCCTTATCCTTTGCACCGTTTAATACCATTCACCCGGTGTTTTCCTATCTGATATTTTTTCCACTGGCGCTGTTTTTATGGCAACTGCTCAACACCCAAACAACTCGTAAAGGTTTTTATAAAGGCTGGTTATTCGGCATTGGACTGTTTGCCGTCGGGGTCTCCTGG
>JALVDE010000180.1 GCA_027009375.1 Gammaproteobacteria bacterium | reverse complement strand
TCCGCTTTAGCGGCAGGGGATTTTAGATCAGGTATGCTCAATGATTTTTTCCTCTATCCCATCCCAATGCTTGAGGATATTGATAAATAGCCATCAATTATCAAAGCCTGTTTCCTGCTGGTAAATTTTTCTTAATAATTGTTTCCATTGAGCATATTGCTGTTCTGCCGAACCGGTCAATTTAGTCGTCTTACCTTCAATATCAATTACCATGGGTTCTACCTCACTACTGAATGATGCACCCAGTTCTTCGATAGATTCCTTATTAATTTCAGTTTCCTTACTGGTTTGAAATCCCTGGTACAGGGCATAACCTCCACCTGCTATCATAATTGACCGCAAGGTACCTGTTCTATCCCTGACATCCTGGTTACTTGAAGCACCTAGAGCAATAGCACCAATAATTGCTGCTGCACCTATAACTTTCTGTGTTAAAGCCTTTCTGTCAATTTCGCGAATAGTAGCCATTTCTTCAGATCGAAATTTTCTCCAGTTATCATAAGATTCCCACATATCACTATAATAGATGTCGTAGTAATTATTGATGGTATCCTGTAATAAATTATCACGAGCTTTTACTGCTTCAACTCTTTTTATCATAGGATCATCCTCTGATGGTAAATGTACTAGCTGGTATATTCCATCTCTGTCTTTTTTAAGATAATTTGAGAAGGTTGCCGGTGCCATGTATTTTGCAAAACGTAATTTTGCCACCTGTTTTATTCGACTCACTTCTCTTGATGTCAGCTTTTTTCTGTATTCAATTATGTCATTTGATATCTTATTATAAATATCCTGAAAGCTGTCTCTTTTTTCCGGTTCTGTATGTCCTCTTTGTTCCAGAGTCACTGACTGGGAATATTCTTTTTCAAACCATAACTTATTAGTAGCATCACTCACCCTTATGGCTACTTTTATTTCCTCACCATTAGATTCAAGAATTTTTCCCTCTATCTGGATTTCACTGCCTTCATTTTCTCCGGGAACAACACGAACATTTCCCCAGTAACCCGTTCGCTGTAACGTGTATTTTAAATGGATAGGCATATAACGGGTTTCGGCCTTGCGAATTTCTTCACTTAATCCCCGGCTATCATCTTCATCCTCCGGAAGCTTTCCCGGTTCGAATATTTTGATGGAGACATCCAGCAATTCTTTATTATTTATCTCATGCTGAGCAATAATCGGTTTAACACCATGTTCAACATCCCCATAATGATAGGGGTTAGGTATGGATGAACAGCCACTGAATATAATAACCGTCAGTGCTATTATTAATGATTGAAAGAACCATTGTATCGCTCCTTCTTTATTTAACATATTTTTACCTGTTCTAATTATTCGCTTTATTAAATCTGAAAAAATTAGAGTACCTGTAAACAGTTAAACTCACATATACTGAATACTTTCACTCTAATTTATTTATTTAAACCTTTTTTATAACGATAATATTCTTCCCATAATTTTTCTTTTAATTGGGGATCGTTTTCTTTTTCCGCAGCTTCTTTTAACTGACGGGCAACAATATCATCATCAATTTCATCCAGTTTTCTTCTTTCTCTTTCCGAAGTTTTATTGCCATAACCTGATTGTTTATGAGCCTGTCCCTTGCCGCTGCCGCTTCCACCATATTTTTGACCGGTGGCCTGCTTACCATTTTGTTGTGACTGTTTACCGGATTCTGACTGCTCACCCATTTCAGATGATCCGCTATTATTGTCATTACTGCTATTGTTTTCCCCACCATTGCTTTCTTTACCAGAACCAGCTGATTGTTTTCCTCCCTGAGAATCTGAATTTGATTGACCGCTTGCAGATGAAGAGCTGTTTTTTTTCCGGCTGGTTTGTGAAATTTCTTCTTCCTCTTTTAGCAGCATTTCATCAAAATTACCCAGTGAGGCCATAAACTCATCTTCCAGTTCATTAATCTGTTCGGTTCCTGTTTTAAGTTCTTTTTGCTGTTCAAAACTCTGTCGATCCGAAGCGGAACTCATTTTTTCACAGGGCAGGCCATTTGTTTTATCCTCTCCATACAGCTTGATTATCTGCTCACAATACTGGTTGATCTGATAAGCCAGATATTCTGTAAAAATCAGGTACTCTTTTAATTGCGTTTGTTTATAGTGACTATTCTCCAAAGAAGGGGAGAGCCTAAAATGCTGAATTTCTGCTTGTGATTTTATTCGGGTGTGATCCAGGGCCAGGATCGTATCTTTCAGGGACTGGTAAGAAAGTGTGTTAAGCGAGCGGGCAATTACTGACTGTCCACTTAAACTGATAACAAGTACAACAATCAGAGAAATTATATTTTTCATGCTGTTAATAACTCTCTTATTAATTATCTGGCTTAGTATTACTGAGTACATAAAAGCTTATTATAGCTTTTTTGCCTTAATTAAAGATGAACCAACAGCTTAATTTTTTGTTTTTCTTATTATTGTAGTAATTTCATTCAGGATTATTTAATAAACCTTACCCCACTACCCATCGAATATAGTAGCAGGTAAGCTTATATTTTAAATATCGATATTTGTTACAGATAAGGCATTGTTTTCTATGAAGTTTCTTCTTGGTTCTACATGATCACCCATTAATGTGGTAAAGATTTCATCTGCTGCTACAGCATCTTCAATTCTTACCTGTAACAGACGACGCACATTGGCATCCAGGGTAGTTTCCCATAACTGTTCGGGATTCATTTCACCCAGGCCTTTGTAGCGTTGTATATGTTGACCACGTTTGGATTCATTAATGAGCCACTTATGTGCTTCTTCAAACGTAACAACCTGTTTACGTTTTTCTCCTCGCTCTACTATGGCTTCACCCGGTGTTAACAGGCCTTCAAGTTGTTCAGAAAAATCCATTAATGTTCTGTATTCACCTGATCGGAAAAAATCTGAGGGTATCATATATTCGTGTTTAACCCCATGACGAACTTCATTAAATCGAATATCAAAGTCATCTTCGTTTTTCTCTGCTACTTCAATTTCATAGGCTATAGAAAAACTGTCAACCTGGTTAAGTTTATCATGTAAATCAACTGTCCACTGCTGGATTTTTTCTTTATCCTGTAAATCCTCATTACTGACATGAGGCATTTTCATTAAGCTATCCAGAAAGCGCTCATTATAACGACTGGCCAGACGATCCTTAATGGCATTTACAGCCAGATATTTTTTACTCAAATCTTCCAGGGCTGTACCTTTAATCGGTGGAACACCCTCAGCAGGGTAGAGTGCAGCCTTATCCAGGGCAACCTGAAGCAAATAATCATTTAACTCTGCATCATCTTTAACATATTTTTCCTGCTTTCCCTTTTTGATTTTATAAAGAGGGGGCTGGGCAATATAGATATAACCATGTTCAATCAGTTCCGGCATCTGTCTGTAGAAAAAGGTCAGCAGCAGGGTTCTGATATGAGAACCATCAACATCCGCATCGGTCATAATAATAATTCGATGATAACGCAGTTTTTCTAAATTAAATTCATCCTTGCCAATACCGGTACCCATGGCTGTGATCAGTGT